>NZ_JBHVYI010000056.1:0-62279 GCF_042880975.1 Streptomyces sp. NPDC058289 | reverse complement strand
CTGGGGCGGAGCCCCAGGTTCTTTCCGGGTCCGGGCAGCGCCCGGGGAACGGTGGAAGGGCGGGTAGGGGACTTTGCCCCGCGCAGCGGCGAGGGTCGCTGCGGGGACTTTGCCCCGCGCAGCGGCGAGGGGTGCTGCGGGGACTTCGCCCCGCGCAGCGGTACCCCGCAGCCTGGGCTGCGCGCGTGGCTGCCCGGCGTCGGCCGGAGGGCCAGGGCGGAGGCCCTGGGGGCCGGGGGCCCGACGGGCTTCGGGGGCGTGGCAGGCTGGCGGTGGCCGCCATCAGCCCCACCGGGGATGCGGGGGCCAGGCACACGCGGAGCTAGGAGCAGCATGCACACCCTTCTCGTCACCGGCCCCGGCGGCGCCGGGCGGAGTACCGTCGCGGCGGCCACCGCACTCGCCGCCGCCCGGCAGGGCCACCGGGTGCACCTGCTCTCCGCCGGCCCCACCGACCCGCCGGTCGCCCCGGAAGGCACGCTCAGGGTGACCCGCGTCGACTCCGGCGAGGAGTTCCGCCACGAGCTCGTCGCGCTCCAGGAGCGCGGCTCCGCAGTGCTCGGGATGCTCGGCGCACGCCCCCTGCACACCGACGAGATCACCGAGCTGCCCGGCGCCGAGCAGTTCGCCCTGCTCCGCGCCCTGCGACGGGCCGCGTACGAGCCCGGCACCGACCTCGTGGTGGTCGACCTGCCCCCGCTGCACCAGGCGATCACCACCCTCGCCCTCCCCGCCCAGCTCCGCCGCTACCTCGCCCGGCTGCTCCCCGCGGAGCGCCGGGCGGCCCGCGCCCTGCGCCCCGTACTGGCCCAGCTCGCCGGTGTGCCCATGCCCGCGCAGTGGCTGTACGAGGCCGCCGCCCGCTGGGACGAGGACCTGGCGGCCGTGCAGGACGTCCTGGAGGCCCCCACCACCTCCGTACGCCTCGTCGCCGAGCCGGGACCCGCCGCCGACGCCGCGCTGCGCCTGGGCGGGCTGGGGCTCGCCCTGTACCGGCTGCCCGTCTCCGCGCTGGTGGCCAACCGGATGCTGCCCGCCGGATCCACCGACCCGTGGCTGGCGGGACTCGCCGCCCAGCAGGAGAAGTACGCCGCCCAGTGGGCCGGTGACGAGAGCCTCCCGGTGCTCCCCGTACCCCACCTGGGCCGGGACCCGCACGGTCCGGAGGACCTGGCGGAGCTGGCCCCGGCCCCCGCACCGGCGACCGCGCCCCGCCCCGCCTGGACCGTCGAGGACCGGATCGCCGAGGACGGGGTGCTGCTCTGGCGGGTCCCGCTGCCCCGCGCCGAGAAGCGCGAGCTCGGGCTGGTGCGGCGCGGAGACGAGCTGCTGCTCACGGTGGGCCCGTACCGCAGGATCGTTCCGCTGCCGGCGGCGCTGCGCCGCTGCACCGTCTCCGGCGCCGCCCTCGCCGACGACGAGCTCCGCATCCGCTTCACCCCGGACCCGGACCTGTGGCCCCGTAGCGGCGAGAAGGCGTAGCCGGCGGCCTGGGTGGCGTACCGCCGTTCGGGTAACGTCGGAGGTAGTAGGAGTCCGTACCGCACGCCCAGCCGCCGCCGCAGGAGAGTCCGCCATGAGCGAGGCCACCGACCGCCCCACCGATCCCTCCTCCGGGGACGACGCCTGGGCCGAGGCCTGTGCCGAGGACCTCGCCGCCGAGCGGGAACGCCGCAGGTCCGAGCAGGGTGCCTCCGCGGGCGCCGGCACCGGGACCGCCGCCGAGGAGCTGTTCAAGCTCTTCGAGGCCGTCGCCGACAAGGTGTCCGACAAGGTCTCCGCGCTGAACAACCCGCTGTTCGGCGTCGCCGCGCAGGGGGCCGTACGGCAGTTCGTCAACCAGGCGAAGACCGCCGCCAAACCCGTGGTCGAGCGCAATCCCGAGGTCTTCGACCACCTCGCGGCTGCGGGCTCGGAGCTGCTCGCCGCCTACCGTTCCGCGGTCGAGGGCCACGAACGCCGCTGGACGCGCGACGAGCCGGCCCCCGGGCGGGGGAGCGGGCCCGCCGGCCCCGCAGAAAACACCGCCGGAAACGCGACCGGGAACGCGAAGGACCCCCGTGACGAGGGCGACGACGGCCCGACCGAGCGGATCGATCTCGACTGAACCCCGCCCTCCCTCGGGTACGGTTGACAGCGGCGGGGTTTGACCGGAAACCGAGGGACTAATGGGACTCACCATCGGCGTCGACATCGGCGGCACGAAGATCGCGGCCGGCGTGGTCGACGAAGACGGCACCATCCTTGAGACGTACAAGGTGCCCACCCCGCCGACCCCGGGCGGAGTGACGGACGCGATCTGCGCCGCCGTCTCCGAGGTCAGCGCCAGCCACACCATCGACGCGGTCGGCATCGGCGCCGCCGGATACGTCGACGACAAGCGCGCGACCGTGCTCTTCGCGCCGAACATCAACTGGCGGCACGAGCCGCTCAAGGACAAGGTCGAGCAGCGCATCGGCCTGCCCGTGGTCGTCGAGAACGACGCCAACTGCGCCGCCTGGGGCGAGTACCGCTTCGGCGCCGGCCAGGGCCACGAGGACGTCATCTGCATCACGCTCGGCACGGGCCTGGGCGGCGGCATCATCATCGGCAACAAGCTCCGGCGCGGACGCTTCGGCGTGGCCGCCGAGTTCGGCCACATCCGCGTCGTCCCCGACGGCCTGCTGTGCGGCTGCGGAAGCCAGGGCTGCTGGGAGCAGTACGCCTCCGGGCGCGCGCTCGTCCGGTACGCCAAGCAGCGCGCCAACGCCACCCCCGAGAACGCGAAGGCCCTCCTCGCGCTCGGCGACGGCACCCCCGACGGCATCGAGGGCAAGCACATCAGCGAGGCGGCCCGCGCCGGCGACCTGGTGGCCATCGACTCCTTCCGCGAGCTGGCCCGTTGGGCGGGCGCCGGCCTTGCGGACCTGGCCTCACTCTTCGACCCCTCGGCGTTCATCGTCGGCGGCGGCGTCTCGGACGAGGGCGACCTGGTCCTCGACCCGATCCGCAAGTCCTTCAAGCGCTGGCTGATCGGCGGCGCGTGGCGCCCGCACGCGCAGGTGCTCGCCGCCCAGCTGGGCGGCAAGGCCGGCCTGGTCGGCGCGGCGGACCTGGCCCGCCAGGGCTGAGCCCAGCGGCAACACGTATCGGCGGACTGCCCGCCGCGCCCCCTGGGGTGCGGCGGGCAGTCTCGTTATGTTGCGGGGTATGGACCTCACCGAGCTGCCGAACTCCCGTACCGAAGCCGACGGTTCCGCCGTGATCCGGGTGCTCTCCTACAACGTCCGCTCCCTGCGCGACGACGAGGACGCACTGGCCAGGGTGATCCGCGCGTGCGCGCCCGACCTGGTGTGCGTCCAGGAGGCGCCGAGGTTCTTCCGGTGGCGCAAGCACGCGGCGCGGCTGGCCTCGAAATGTGACCTGGTGGTCCTGTCGGGGGGCGCGACGGCGGCGGGACCGCTGCTCCTGTGTTCCCTACGGGCCTTCGTGGAGCGGACCGAGGACATACTGCTGCCGTTGACGCCGGGCCGCCACCGGCGGGGCTTCGCCACGGCCGTCGTACGGGTGGGTGGGGTTCGGGTCGGGGTGCTCAGCGCGCACCTGTCCCTGGACGGGCCCGAACGGTTGGCCCAGTCGGAGCTGCTGCTGGAGCGGCTCGCGGGGATGGACGTGCCGTACGCGATCGCGGCGGGGGACATCAACGAGGGCCCGTCCGGGCCCGCCTTTCGCCGGCTGGCGGGCGCCCTGCAGGACTGCCGGGCGGTGGCGCCGTGGGGTGGGGAGCACACGTGGGTGCGGTCTTCGCCGCCGCGGCGGATCGATGCGGTCTTCGCGAGCGCGGGGGTGGAGGTCCTCGCCTGCGGTGTCCCTTCGGGGCTGCCCGGAGTCACCCCCGCGGACCTCGCCCGCGCAACGGACCACCTCCCGGTCCTGGCCACCCTCCGGCTCCCCGTCCCTTTTTAACGCGCCGCTCGCACCACTCGGCCCTGGCGGGCCTCCTGGGCTTCGCGCCGCTGCGCCGGACTCCGTCCGGCGGTGGCCCGGTCGGTGTGCCCGCCACTGCCGTCTCGACGCGGGGCCCGGTGGGCAGGTGCGACTGCGTTGGCCCTGCGGGGCGGGGTCCCCTACCCACCCTTCGCCCGTTCCCCGGGCTCGGCCCGGACCCGTTGCTGTGTGCGGCGCCGTTCCGGGGGGCCGGCCCCCGGACCCCCGCGCCTCAAACGCCGGCGGGGCTGGATGTGGTCGGCGCTGGGTCTTTTCAGCCGTCCGGCGTTTGAGGACCAGGGTCTGGGGCGGAGCCCCAGGGTCCTTACGGGTCCGGGGCAGCGCCCGGGGACCGGTGGAAGGGCGGGTAGGGGACCCCGCCCTGCAGGGCCGAGCCACCCGCACGCGCCCACCGGGCCCCATGCCGGGACGGCAGTGGCACACCACCGACCAGCCCCCGCCGGACGGAGTCCGGCGCAGCGGCGCGAAGCCGGTAAGGCCCGCCAGGGCCGCACCACCGCGCGAGCGGCGCGTCGAGAAGGTCAGACCACCGCGCCCCGACCGGGGTCGTCGTCCTCGTCCTCGTCCGTGGACATCCGCGCGACCAGCGTCGCGAAGCCGCCCAGGAAGCCGCCGACGCCCAGCGTCGTCAGCCACCAGGTCATCTCCCACTGGAGCAGCACCGCCAGGAGCAGCAGGACCGGTCCGCCCACCACCGCCAGCCAGGCGAACTTCGACGTCGCGTCCGCCTCCGGCAGCTCCGGCTCCGGGGGGACGAAGTGCCCCTCGTCCTTCGCGGTCTCGGGGGACTCGTCCGGGTCGGCCAGGGAGTGGTCCCGCGGACCCGGCCCGGTCGCCCCGCCCGCACCCACGCCCGGGGCGAACACCACCGAGCTGCCCAGAGCCGCCGCCGGCGGTTCCGGCGAGGCCGGGCTCGCCGGCGAGGCCGGGTCGGCCGGGGGCACAGGGCCGGCCACCGGTTTCACGTCCTCCTCCGGCAGGAGGAGGTTCTCGATCGGCCGGAACGGTCTCGCGCCCGGCGGATCCGCCGGCTCCTGGCCGTAGCCGGCGACGATCGCCGCCCACGCCGCTTCCTCGTCCAGCGGGGGGACACCCCCGGAGGACTCCTCGTGCTCAGCCACCGCTGGCCGCCCCCTCCCTGCCCAAGCTCTCCGACAGCCGCCCGATGAACGCGTAGCTGTCCGCGAAGATCCGCTCCGCGTCATGGTCCAACGTCGCGACGTGGTAACTCTGTTCCAACAGCGTTTCGGTGACGTCCGTGGAGGACACCCGCGCCAGGATCCGCGTCGAGTCCGTCGGCCGCACCACATGGTCCTGCGGGCTGTGCAGCAGCAGCAGCGGCTGCGTCACCTGCGGCAGTTCGGTGTCCAGCATCTGCAGGAACTTCCGCAGCGAGTGCGCGGCCCGGGTCGAGACCCGGTCGTAGCCGACCTCGTCCGCGCCCGGCTTGGCGATGTCGCTCGCGATGCCCGGGGTCGACCGGATGAAGTGCTTGACCACCGGCAGGGCCACGGCCAGCGGGTCATGGATCTTGTTGACCGGGTTGACGAGGACGATCCCGCTGATGCTGTCCCCGTGCTTCGCCGCCAGGCGCAGCGTCAGCGCGCCGCCCATCGACAGCCCGAAGACGAACACCTGGTCGCAGCTGTCGAGCAGCTCCCGCAGCGCGCGGTCCACCTCGGCGTACCAGTCCTGCCAGCCGGTGAGCTGCATGTCCTGCCAGCGCGTCCCGTGCCCGGGGAGCAGGGGCAGCGACACCGTCAGTCCCTGCGCGGCCAGATGGTCGGCCCAGGGCCGCATCGACTGGGGGGAACCGGTGAAGCCGTGGCAGAGGAGGACGCCGACCTTTCCGCCCTCGTGGCGGAACGGCTCGGCTCCAGGGAGGACGGGCACCAGGGTCTCCTTAGAGGGGGGCGTGGGGTGCGTAGCGCTGTGTGACTTCACCGTACGCGACGGGGGTGGCACCGACCAGGGTCGTCTGACGGCTCCGGGTGCGGCCACGGGATATGGTCTGTTCGACAGACACAGGAAGGCTTTCGAGTTGATCTACGGCGCAATGAAGTTCTCGATCGGCGGTTCCCTGAAGCTCGCCTTCAGGCCGTGGGTGGAGGGCCTCGAGAACATTCCCGCAGAGGGGCCGGCGATCCTCGCGAGCAACCACCTGTCCTTCTCCGACTCCTTCTTCCTCCCGGCCGTGCTGGACCGGAAGGTGACCTTCATCGCGAAGGCGGAGTACTTCACCTCCCCGGGCGTCAAGGGCAAGCTGACGGCCGCCTTCTTCAAGGGCGTCGGCCAGCTCCCGGTGGACCGTTCGGGTGCGCGTGGGGCCGGCGAGGCCGCCATCAAGAGCGGCATCGACGTCATCGAGCGCGGAGAGCTGTTCGGTATTTACCCCGAGGGGACGCGTTCACCCGACGGCCGCCTGTACCGCGGAAAGCCCGGCGGTCTGGCCCGGGTGGCGCTGGCCACCGGCGCGCCCGTGATCCCCGTCGCGATGATCGACACGGAGAAGATCCAGCCGCCCGGCAAGGTGGTGCCCAAGCTGATGCGCCCGGGCATCCGGATCGGCAAGCCGCTGGACTTCAGCCGCTACCACGGCATGGACGGGGACCGCTTCATCCTCCGCTCGGTGACCGACGAGGTCATGTACGAGATCATGAAGCTCTCCGGCCAGGAGTACGTCGACATCTACGCGACGGCCGCCAAGCGGCAGATCGCCGATGCGGAGAAGGCCGCCGCCAGGAGCGAGAAGGCCGAGAAGGCAGAAAGCACCGAGAAGGCCGGGAGCGCCGAGAAGGCCGAACCGGCCGCCGCGGACACCGACAAGTAGCAGCACACGGGCGGGACCGCCCGTACGGGGTGGGGGAGATGGCGAAGCGCGAGCGCGTCGTACGCATGTCGGTCGAGCAGCCGCTGTGGCGTGCCCTGACGGCCTACCGGCTGCTCACCATGGTCTACGCGGCCCTGCTGTTCGCCTCCGCCTACAAGCAGTTCGACCGCCCCTGGATCGCGGCCTCCTACCTCGCCTGCCTGGCGGGCTGGACCCTGGTCACGCTCCCCAAGGTGGCCAACGCCGCCAGCTGCACCAAGCGGTTCCTCGGCGCCGACCTCACCGTCGCCTGCGTCGGGATCCTGCTCACCCCGCTCGCGGACACCCAGGCGCGGATCGTGGACGGCGGCCCCACCCTCCCCTCCATATGGACCGCGGGCTCCGTCCTCGCCTTCGCCATCAAGGGCGGCTGGCGCTGGGCCTGTTTCGCCTCCAGCTTCGTCGCCGCCGCGAACCTCGTGCAGCGCGGCGAGCCCACCCGGGACACCCTGCACAACGTGCTCCTGGTGTGGGTGGCCTCCATCGCCATCGGCTACGTCGTCGAGGTGGCCCGGGCCAGTGAGGCCACCCTCGCCCGCGCCCTGGAGATCGAGGCCGCCACTCGGGAGCGCGAACGCCTCGCCCGCGACATCCACGACGGGGTCCTCCAGGTCCTCGCCATGGTCCAGCGGCGCGGCACCGAACTGGGCGGGGAGGCCGCCGAGCTGGGCCGGATGGCGGGGGAGCAGGAGGTCGCGCTGCGCACCCTGGTCTCCAGCGGACTGGCGCGCCCCTCGCGGATCTCCCGCGACGAGGCGCACGGCGCGATCGTGGCCGCCTTCGAGGTGGAGGAACCCGGCGAGGAGGAGGGCGAGCTCGATCTACGGGCCCTGCTCGCCCCGCACGCGGGCTCGCGGGTGAGCTTCGCGGAACCGGGCACCCCGGTGCCGTTGCCGGTGCCCGCCGCGAGGGAGCTGGCCGCGGCCGTCGGTGCCGCCCTCGACAACGTGCGCAAGCACGCGGGCGAGAGGGCCAGCGCCTGGATCCTGGTCGAGGACTGGGGCGACGAGGTGATCGTGACCGTCCGGGACGACGGTCCGGGCATCCCGGCCGGCCGGCTCGACCAGGCCGAGGGCGAGGGCCGGATGGGAGTGGCCCTGTCCATCCGGGGCCGGCTCCGCGACCTCGGCGGCAGCGCCGAGCTGGTGTCCGTCCCGGGGCAGGGCACCGAAGTGGAACTGAAAGTACCGAGGGGGAGCACCCAGTGAACGAGTCGAGCGGGCAGAGCGGGCAGAGCGGGCCGAGCGGGCATGGCGAGCAGGGCGGGCAGAACGGCCTGGGCGGCATCAAGGTCATGGTCGTGGACGACCATCCGATGTGGCGGGACGCGGTCGCCCGCGACCTGGCAGCCGCCGGCTTCGACCTGGTGGCCACCGCGGGCGACGGACCCGAGGCCGTCCGCCGGGCCCGCGCGGCGGCCCCGCACGTCCTGGTCCTCGACCTCAACCTGCCCGGCATGCCCGGGGTGCAGGTCTGCAAGGAGCTGGTCGGCGCCAACCCGGCGCTGCGGGTCCTCGTGCTCTCCGCGAGCGGCGAGCACGCCGACGTCCTGGAAGCGGTGAAGTCCGGCGCGACCGGCTACCTGCTGAAGTCCGCGGGCGCCCAGGAGCTCATCGACGCCGTGCGCCGCACGGCGGCAGGCGACCCCGTCTTCACCCCGGGCCTGGCCGGCCTGGTCCTCGGCGAGTACCGGCGCCTCGCCACCGACCCGGCGCCGGCCGCTTCCGACGAGCCGAAGGCCCCGCAGCTCACCGACCGGGAGACCGAGGTGCTGCGGCTGGTGGCCAAGGGGCTCTCGTACAAGCAGATCGCGGAACGGCTGGTCATCTCCCACCGCACCGTGCAGAACCACGTGCAGAACACCCTGGGCAAGCTCCAGTTGCACAACCGGGTGGAGCTCGTCCGGTACGCGATAGAGCGGGGCCTCGACGACGCGTGAGGCGCGCACGGGCCGGGGCCGCCCCTCGTACGAGTGAACGGGCGTATGCAACGCCCCGCAATTCCCCCGGAATTGACCCTTCCTCAGGCCTTGCTGTGACCTGAGTCACCACTAGCGTGACCGTCATGCGGGCCCCGCGGCCTCAGCGGGCCCTGTGGCGAAGGGAAATTCCATGAAGGTCGGAGTGCTGACGGGCGGCGGCGACTGCCCCGGGCTCAACGCGGTGATCCGCAGCGTCGTGCGCAAGGGCGTCCAGGAGTACGCGTACGAGTTCATCGGGTTCAAGGACGGCTGGCGCGGTGCGGTCGAAGGCCGCACCGTCCCGCTCGACATCCCCGCCGTCCGCGGGATCCTGCCGCGCGGCGGAACCATCCTCGGCTCCTCGCGCACCAACCCGTTCAAGCTGGACGACGGCGTCCGCCAGATCAAGGAGAACCTCGCCAAGTACGAGGTCGACGCCCTCGTCGCGATCGGCGGCGAGGACACCTTGGGCGTGGCCGCGAAGCTCTACGAGGAGTACGGCATCCCCTGCGTCGGGGTCCCGAAGACCATCGACAACGACCTGTCGGCCACCGACTACACCTTCGGCTTCGACACCGCCGTCGGCATCGCCACCGAGGCCATCGACCGGCTGCACACCACCGCCGAATCGCACATGCGGGTGCTGGTCGTCGAGGTGATGGGCCGGCACGCCGGCTGGATCGCCCTGCACTCGGGGCTCGCGGGCGGCGCCAACGTCATCCTCATCCCGGAGCAGCGCTTCGACGTGGACCAGGTCTGCGCCTGGGTGAACTCGCGGTTCAAGGCGAGCTACGCGCCGATCGTGTGCGTCGCCGAGGGGGCGATGCCCAAGGACGGCGACATGGTGCTGAAGGACGCGACGAAGGACTCCTTCGGGCACGTCCGGCTGTCCGGTGTGGGCGAGTGGCTGGCCAAGGAGATCGAGGCGCGGACCGGCAAGGAGGCCCGTACGACCGTACTCGGACACGTCCAGCGGGGCGGCACCCCGAGCGCGTTCGACCGGTGGCTGGCCACCCGCTTCGGGCTGCACGCGATCGACGCGGTGCGCGACGGGGACTTCGGGAAGATGGTCGCGCTGAAGGGGACGGACATCGTGCGGGTGCCGATCTCCGAGGCGACGGCGAAGCTGAAGACGGTGGACCCGGCGCTGTACAAGGAGGCCGGAGTGTTCTTCGGCTGAGTTCGCCGCCGAGTTCTCGGCTGGGCCGCAGGGCGGGTCGGGACCGTGGGTCGTAAGGTGACAAACGACCCATGGTCCGATTCTTTGCGCAGTACGGGAGCGAACGTGGAAATCCTGGCATTCGGGGTTCAGGGGGACGAGAAGCCGCTCATCGAGAAGGCTTTCGCCGGCCTGCACGAGGTGCGCTGCCTGGACGTCTTCCTCAGCGAGGACACCGCCCCCATCGCGGCCGGCTACGAGATCGTCTCGTCGAGCGTCAACGCGGACCTGAACGGCCGGGTGCTGCGCACCCTGGCGGCGGGCGGGACGAAGATGATCGCCCAGCGCTCCACCGGCTTCAACAACATCGACCTGGACGTCGCGCGTCAGCTCGGCCTGACGGTCAGCCGGGTCTCGTACTACTCCCCGTACTCGGTGGCCGAGTTCGCGTGGACCCTGGCCATGGCGGTGAACCGGCGGATCGTCCGGGCCTCGAACCGCACGCGGGACTTCGACTTCCGGCTCAACGGCCTGATGGGCCGCGACATGCGCGGTCGCACGGTGGGGGTGCTCGGCACCGGCAAGATCGGGGAGGCGTTCACCCGGATCGCCCACGGCTTCGGCATGAACCTGCTGGGCTGGGACGTGGCGCAGAACCCGGCGTGCGTGGAGCTGGGCATGAAGTACGTGGACAAGGAGGAGCTGTTCGCGTCCTCGGACCTGATCAGCCTGCACGTTCCGCTGCTGGAGTCCACGCACCACATCATCGGCGCCGAGGCGCTCAAGCTGATGAAGGACGACGCCCTCCTGGTGAACTCCAGCCGCGGAGGCCTGATCGACACGGACGCGCTGGTCACGGAGCTGCGGTCGGGCCGCTTCGCGGGGGTGGGCCTGGACGTGTACGAGGCGGAGGCCGGCCTCTTCTTCCTGGACAAGTCCCTGGTGGTCGTCGAGGACGACACCCTGGCGCGGCTGATCACCTTCCCGAACGTGGTCGTCACCTCGCACCAGGCCTACTACACGCACGACGCGGTGGGCCAGATCATCGACACCACGGTCGCCAACGTCGCGGACTACCTGGCGGGCCGCCGCTCGGAGAACACCCTGAGCCCCGCCGACCCTTCCTGACGTCGGCGGGGCGGGGAAGCGGCTAGGGCCTGTCGTCAAACTCCGGTCGTCGCCCGAGGCAGACGGGAGTTTGACGACAGGCGCTAGGCCCGGGCGGCCGTCCGGACTCCGGCGATCAGGTCGAGGACCAGCTCCGCGCCGCGCAGGGTCAGCACCGACTCCGGGTGGAACTGGACGCCCGCGAAGCCGCCCGTGAGGGACCGCAGTGCGTGGACCTCACCCGTGGCGGGGTCGCGGGAGACCTCGACGCCCCGCAGGGCCAGGGACCGCTCCCGCTCCGCGGAGCAGTGCGCCGCGTACGTGTTGTAGAAGCCGACGACCTCCTCCGCCCCGAACAGCGGGATCCGCGTCTGCGCCCCCTGCGCCGGCTCCGCCTTGCGGACCAGCGGGAGCCCCAGCTCGGCGGCGAGCAGCTGGTGGCTGAGGCAGACCCCGAGCAGGCCGCCCCGGTGCGAGGTCAGGAGCTCCGCCGTCAGCTCGCGCATCGTGCGGATCTTCGGGTCGCCGAAGTCCGCCGGGTCGCCCGGGCCGGGGCCGAGCACGATCGGCCCGTCCCAGGTCAGGGCGGCCGCCCGCAGCCCCGGGTCGTCGTAGCGGCGTACGGTCACCTCCAGCCCGGCCACCCGCAGCACGTGCCGCAGCATCGAGGTGAAGGTGTCCTCCCCGTCCACCACCAGCGCGTGGCCCGTCACCTGCGACGGCCGCTCCTGCATCCGCAGCCAGAACGGCGCCAGGTCCTCGCGGCGAGCCGCCAGGGCCGCCTGCACCCGGGGGTCGTCGGCCAGCCGCGGCCCGGCTCCGCCGTCGGCGGAGGGCCGCACGGCCGCCGGGCGGACGCCCAGCGCAGCCAGTACCCCGGCCGCCTTCGCGTGCGTCTCCGCGACCTCGCCCGCCGGGTCGGAGTGCCGTACGAGGGTGGCCCCGACGGGCACCCGCAGCGCGCCGTCCGGCGCGATGTCCGCCGTCCGGATCAGGATGGGGGAGTCGAGGGTCTGCGCGCCCGAGGCGTCCACGCCCAGCAGGGCCAGCGCGCCCGCGTAGTAGCCGCGGCCGCCCGTCTCGTACCGCTCGATGACCCGGCAGGCGTTCTGCACCGGCGATCCGGTCACCGTCGCCGCGAACATCGTCTCCTTCAGCACCTCGCGCACGTCCAGCGAGGACCGGCCGCGCAGCTCGTACTCGGTGTGCGCGAGGTGCGCCATCTCCTTGAGGCGGGGGCCGACGACCACCCCGCCCATGTCCCCGACCGTGCACATCATCTTGAGCTCCTCGTCCACCACCATGGACAGCTCCTCGGTCTCCTTGCGGTCCCCGAGGAAGGTGAGGAGGGAGTCGGCCGTCGGCCCCCCGGCCGGATAGCGGTACGTACCGCTGATCGGGTTCATCACGACGGTGCCCCCGGTCATCCGCACGTGGACCTCGGGGCTGGCCCCGACGAGGGTGCGCTCCCCGGTGTGGACCACGTACGTCCAGTACGCGCCCCGCTCGCCCTCCAGCAGCCGCCGGAACAGTGCGAGGGCGTCCGCGCGGCCGAAGCCCTCGATCCGGCCCCCGTAGGTGCGCCGGATGACGAAGTTCGCGCCCTCGCCGCGGCCGATCTCGTCCTCGATGACCCGCCGGACGGTATCCGCGTACTCCTCGTCGGGGACGTCGAAGCCGCCGTCGTCGACGCGTACCTCGTGGGCCGGCAGCGCGGCCAGCGCCTCGGCGAGCGGGAGCTCGTAGGCCTCCTCGGCGACCAGCACGCTCAGCGGCGTGCCGTCGTCGCGCACGTCGAAGCCACGCTCCCGGATCTGGCGGAACGGGACGAGTGCCAGGGCGGGCCGCTCGCCGACGGGCAGGTCGGCCAGGTGCTCGGCCTCGTGGACCGGGCCGATCAGCACCTCGACGGTGTCGTGGTCGCGGCCGGGCGTGCGGCGGCGCAGCAGCGCGAAGGGCGGGCAGGAGTCGTCGAGCAGGCGGCTCAGGAGCGGGTGCGGGTGCGGATTCGCGTGCGGGTGCATGGAGTGGGCGTCCTATCCGGTTTCGGAGGGTGGGACGGCCCGGTGTTCCAGCGACTGTGTTGACTCACAGAATGCGGAAGGCCGCCCCTTGGGGCGGCCTTCGTTTCGCTCGTGTCTTCAGGTACGCGCGAGAAGTGGGCCGCCGGGAGCGGGCCACCACCAGTTCTGGTTCGAGTGCGCGTACATGCTGCGACCCTAGCCCAACCGTCCGGCGAGGGCAGGTAAACGGGTGAGTAACACAGCGAGAGACATCCGTCTCACGTAGTGGTCGTCGACCGGGACGTGCGGTGTGACGCCGTAATGTGTGTGGGGTGACCGTGAACGCTGAAACCCAAGCCCCCGCCTCCAAGGCGACCTGGCGAGACCTTCCCGCGGCGCAGCAGCCTTCGTACCCCGATGCCGAGGCCCTGCGCGCTGTCGTCGCGGACCTCGAGTCGTATCCCCCCCTCGTTTTCGCGGGCGAATGCGACCAGCTGCGCGCCCGTCTGGGAGCCGTCGCCAAGGGCGAGGCGTTCCTGCTGCAGGGTGGCGACTGCGCCGAGGCCTTCGATGCCGTCTCCGCCGACCACATCCGCGCCAAGCTGAAGACGCTGCTCCAGATGAGCGCCGTCCTGACGTACGCGGCCTCCGTGCCCGTCGTCAAGGTCGGCCGCATCGCCGGCCAGTACTCCAAGCCGCGCTCCAAGGACACCGAGAGCCGCGACGGCATCACCCTGCCGACCTACCGCGGCGACTCCGTGAACGGCTTCGCCTTCACGGAGGAGTCCCGGGTCCCGGACCCCGAGCGCCTCAAGCGCATGTACCACGCGTCGGCCTCCACGCTGAACCTGGTGCGCGCCTTCACCACCGGCGGCTACGCCGACCTGCGCCAGGTGCACGCCTGGAACCAGGACTTCGTCAAGAACTCCCCGTCCGGGCAGCGCTACGAGCAGCTCGCGCGGGAGATCGACAACGCGCTGAACTTCATGAAGGCCTGTGGCACGGACCCGGCGGAGTTCAAGGCCGTCGAGTTCTACGCCTCCCACGAGGCGCTGCTCCTCGACTACGAGGGTGCCCTCACCCGTACGGACTCCCGCACCGGCCGGCTGTACGACACCTCGGGCCACATGGTCTGGATCGGTGAGCGCACCCGCCAGCTCGACCACGCGCACATCGAGTTCTGCTCGCAGATCGCCAACCCGATCGGCATCAAGCTCGGCCCCACCACCACGGTGGACGAGGCGCTCACCTACATCGACCGCCTCGACCCCGAGCGCGAGCCGGGCCGGCTGACCTTCGTCGTCCGCATGGGCGCCGACAAGGTCCGCGACAAGCTCCCCGAGCTCGTGGAGAAGGTCACCGCCTCCGGCGCGACCGTCGCCTGGGTCACCGACCCGATGCACGGCAACACCTTCGAGGCGGCCTCCGGCCACAAGACGCGCCGTTTCGACGACGTGCTCGACGAGGTCAAGGGCTTCTTCGAGGTCCACAAGGGCCTCGGCACCCACCCGGGCGGCATCCACGTCGAGCTCACCGGTGACGATGTCACCGAGTGCGTGGGCGGCGGCGACGAGATCTTCGTCGACGACCTGCACCAGCGCTACGAGACGGCCTGCGACCCGCGCCTCAACCGCAGCCAGTCCCTGGACCTGGCCTTCCTCGTCGCCGAGATGTACCGCGACCAGTAGGCACCAGCGCAGTGTGAGCACCGCATGACGATGGGGCGCGGATCGAATGTGATCCGCGCCCCATCGTCGTTCCCGGCTCTTTTAGGGAACCCTAAGTTTGGGTATGGTTAGGTAAGCCTCACCGAATAGGGGATGGCTGGCCGAACCATTCCTTCCAGGGAGGTGAACCGCGTGTACGTCTGCTCTTGTTTCGGGATCACCGACAAGCAGGTCAAGGACCACGCGGAGGCCGGAGCCTGCACGCCCCGCCAGATCGCCTCGGCCACGAAGGCCGGCACCGACTGCGGTTCCTGCGTGCGGACCATCCAGGGTCTCCTCGGCCGCGGGGCCTGCCCGCGACGTGAACTGCTGGAGAAGGGCGACGCCGCCGCCGTGCTCGCGGCCGATCCGCTGGTACCGGCACTGGTGTCAGCCGGTACGGAGCTCGCCGAAGCCGCGTAGGGCGACCCGTAGGGCGTATGGGGTACCGGGTAGGGACTAGCTCGGCTGCTCGATGAGCTGCGCGATGTAGAGCGCCTCGCCGATGGACTCGATGAGCTCCAGCTGGGTGTCGAGGTAGTCGATGTGGTGCTCCTCGTCCTCCAGGATCTCCTCGAAGAGCCGTGCCGAGGTGACGTCACCCTTGCCGCGCATGACCTCGATACCGCGCTTGAGGCGGTCGATCGCCTCGACCTCGACCTGTCGGTCGGCCTGGAACATCTCCGTCAGCGTCTGGCCCACGCGGACGTGGAAGAGGCGCTGGTAGTTCGGCAGACCGTCGAGCATCAGGATGCGCTCGGTGATCTTGTCCGCGTGCTTCATCTCATCGATGGACTCTTCGCGCGTGTACTTGGCGAGCTTCGTCCAACCCTTGTTGTCCTGGATCCGGTAGTGGAGCCAGTACTGGTTGATGGCCGTAAGTTCGCCGGTCAGCTGCTCGTTGAGAAACTCGAGGACCTCGGGGTCGCCCTGCATCGCAGAGGCTCCTTCCAAGCAATGTCAGCAATGTGACGGGGCAGGTGCGCGCATCCTTGCACCGCCGCAGGAGGCCGTCCAGTAAGTGCCTCCTTAGTGGGAGTTGCCGTGACTTGCCCGAATCCGGGCGAAGCTGGTCATGACCACCCCGCCAAGTCTGTCACCATGGAGACATGGGTCAGCCGGAAAGCCGGGAATCTCCGGGATCAGAGCAACTGGAGCTTCCCCCGGGGCAGCGGTTGCAGCGAGGCTGGCCGGTCACCCACTACGGACCGGTACCCAAGTTCAAGCCCGAGCGCTGGGAGTTCCGCGTCTTCGGCGCGACGGCCGACGGTGAGAAGCACTGCTGGAACCACGAGGAGTTCGCGGCCCTGCCGTTCGACTCCGTCGAGGCGGACCTGCACTGCGTGACGAAGTTCAGCATGACCGGTGCCGAATGGGGCGGCGTGCTCGCCCGCACGGTCCTCGCCCTCGCTCCGCCGTCCCCGCAGGTCACGCACGTGATGGTGTGGGCCGAGTACGGCTTCAGCTCCAACCTGCGCCTCGCGGACTTCGCCTCCGAGCGGACCGTCTTCGCCACCCATCAGGGCGGTGAACTCCTCACCGCCGAGCACGGTTTCCCGCTCCGGCTGGTCGTGCCCCACCTCTATGCGTGGAAGGGCCCCAAGTGGGTCCGCGGCATCGAGTACATGACCGCCGACCGCCGCGGCTTCTGGGAGGAGCGCGGCTACCACAACATCGGCGACCCCTGGCGAGAGCAGCGCTACTCGTACCAGGAGGAGCCGGGGGACGGCCCCGAGCTGTAGCTCATCGGTTCGAGGGCTCAGTGGTGGAACTGGTGGACCACCGCGTGACCCTTGCCGCGGCCGATCATCCACTTGTTGACCGGCGTCGTGACGACGAAGGCGATCGCGAAGGCGATGGCGAGCGCCGTCCAGAACAGCGCGTCCGACAGCATCGCGTCCATGGCTCCGGGCCAGAGCAGGATCACCCCGTTGTCGATCACTTCCATGACGGCGATCGAGAGGGTGTCCGCCGCCAACGCCACCCGGATGGCCGTACGGAAGTCCAGGCCGGCGGCGCGGACCCCGCGCAGGGTGAGCGCGTAGCCGAAGAAGAACGCGAGGGCGATCGCGAGGACCATCGTCGGGGCGTTCCCCCAGCCGAGCGCCGTGCCGATGACCATGCCGAGCACCTCGCCGATGGCGCACCCGGTGAGGCAGTGGAGCGTGGCCTGCGCGGCGACGGCCCAGGTGACCTTTCCGCCGGCGGTGGTGTGGTGGTGGGCGTGGCCTTGGTCGTGTTCGTGGTGCTCGTGACCTTGGTGCTGGTGCTGTCCCTGGTGCTGCTCGTGCTGCTGCTCGTGCGCGTTTCCCATGACAACCCCCTGGCGAGGAACGCCGGATAGCGGCTCTGTCGGTCGATATGACAGAACCGTATACCCCCCAGGGGTATTCCTCAACGGGTCAGCCGAGCTCGCGCAGCTCCTTCAGCAGCGCCACGTCCGCCGCGTGCCCTTCCTTGCCGCCCGGCGTTTCGGTGATCAGGGGGACGCCCTCCATCGCCGGATGCGTGAACAGTTCGGCGAAGGCGTCCCGGCCGATGTGGCCCTGCCCGATGTTCGCGTGCCGGTCCTTGTGGGCGCCCACGCCCTCCTTGGAGTCGTTGGCGTGCACCAGCTTCAGCCGGCCCTCGCCCACCGTGTCCACCAGCAGGTCCAGCGTCTGCTTCGTCCCGCCCGGCTCCGCCAGATCGTGCCCGGCCGCGAAGATGTGGCAGGTGTCGAGGCAGATCCCGAGCATCGGATGCCGGTCGAGGGCGTCGAAGTAGGGGCCGAACTCCTCGGCGGTCGAGCACAGCGAGGAACCCTGCCCGGCCGTGGACTCCAGCAGCAGGAAGGGGTCGTCGTCATGCGTCAGCTCGTCCAGCAGCGGCAGCATGTGCTCCCTGACCTGCGCGTACGCCGCCTCGCGCGGCCGCCCCCCGGTCGCCGAGCCGGTGTGCACGACCACCCCGAGCGCGCCGATCGCCCGGGCCCGGCGCAGCGAGTGCCGCAGCGATTCCACGGACTTCTCGACGGTGGCCTCGGTGTGCGAGCCGAAGTTGATCAGGTACGGCGCGTGGACGTACGCCGGGATCCCCTCCGTCGCGCAGGCCTCGCGGAACAGCTCGTCCTGGGCGGGATTGCCGACCGGGGTGGCCCAGCCCCGCGGATTGGCGACGAAGACCTGGACGGCCTCGGCACCCATCTCGCGGGCGTACGTCAGCCCGACCGAGGCCAGCCCGCCCGCGACGGGCACGTGCCCGCCGACTGGATTGCGGCCCGTTGAATTGTTGTTCATGGCGTGCTGTTACAGCCCCTTGGTCCTGATGGTGATGGTGCTGCCCTCGGCGGCGTTCTGGCCCGCGGGGACCGACTGGGAGTCGACGGTGTTGCTGAAGGAGAGGAAGGGCTTGTCGACCTTGACCTTGAAGCCCAGTCCCTCCAGGGTCGCCCGCGCCGCGTCGGCCTCCTGGCCGGTGACGTCCGGGACCGGGATCTGGCGGGGGCCCTTGGACACGGTGAGGGTGACGGTGTCACCCGCGGCGGCCTGGCTGCCGGCGCCGATCGACTGGTTGGCGACCGTACCGGCGGGGGAGGGGGAATTGACCTGCTCGGGGGCCGTCTCCACCTTCAGGCCGAGGCCCTCCAGGGTGGAACGGGCCTGGTCGAGGGAGGTTCCCGTGACGCGCGGGACCGGCACCGGGCGCCCCTTGCTGACCACCATCGCGACCAGGGTGTCGAGGGACCGCTTCTGGCCGCCGGTCGGGTCCGTGCTGATCACCGAGCCCTGCGCGACGTCCTGGCTGAAGGCCTGCGTGACGGCCCCCGGCGTCAGGCCGACCGAGGTCAGCTCGGCCTTCGCGGCCTCCAGGGGCTTGCCCTTGAGGTCGGGCACCACGACGACCTCGGGTCCGCGCGAGATGGTGAGCGTCACGGCGCCGTTGCCGCGGATGCGCTTGCCGCCGGCGGGGTCGGTGTTCATCACGGTCCCCTTGTCGAAGGCCGCGCTGAACTTCCGGTCGACCCGCTTCACCCCGAGCCCGGCCGCCGACAGCTGGGACTTGGCCTCCGCCTCGGTCTTGCCGAGCAGGTTCGGGACCTTCGTGAACTGGCCGGAGCTGATGTACCAGACCCCCGTACCGAGACCGAGGAAGAGCAGGACGCCGAGTACGACGAGCAGCACGCCGGGGCGGCGGATCCGGGAGGCGGCCGGCGCAGGCGTCGGGGGCAGGGGCGGAGCCGCGAGCCGCGAGGTGTGGGACACCGGCTCGGCGTGCGAGGCGTGCGTGGTGTGTGCGGCATGCGAGGCGTGCGAGGCGTGCGCGGCATGCGAGGCGTGTGTGGTCACCGGGCGGGGGATCACGCTGGTGCGGTCCTCGGCGGCGGTCCGCTCGGCCGCCCGGGCCTGCGGCGGTACGGCGTCCAGCTCGGAGGCAGAGAGCTGGGCACGGGCCTCTATGGCCAGCCCGAGGAGGGCGGCCGCGTCGTAGGGACGCAGATCGGGGTGGCGCGCGGTGGCCTGGGCGACGAGCTCGTCGAGCGCGGCGGGCAGCCCGGGGACGGCGGCCGACGGGGGCGGGACGTCCTCGTTGAGGTGCTGGTAGAGCACCTGGGCCGGGTTGACGCCGGTGTGCGGCTTGGAGCCGGTGAGCATCTCGTAGAACACGACGCCGCAGGCGTAGACGTCGACGCGGGTGTCGGTGACGCCGTTCTCGATCTGCTCGGGGGCGAGGTAGGAGACGGTGCCGAGGACCGACCCGGTGGTGTTCGTGACGGAGTCCACGGACCGGACCAGCCCGAAGTCGGCCACCTTGACCCGGCCGTCGTCGCCGATCAGCACGTTCTCGGGCTTCATGTCCCGGTGCACGAACCCGGCACGGTGCGCGGCGCCGAGGGCGGCGAGCACCGGTTCGAGGATGTCGAGGGCCGCGCGGGGCTGGAGCGCGCCGCGCTCGCGGAGCACGTCGCGCAGGGTGCAGCCGGACACGTACTCCATGGCGAGGTACGTGTACGGGCCGTGCGTGCCCTGGTCGAAGACGGCCACCACGTTGGGGTGCGCCAGGCGGGCCACGGACTTCGCCTCACGGATGAACCGGTCGACGAAGCCGGGGTCGGCGGCGAGCGCCGGGTGCATCACCTTCAGGGCGAGGACCCGGTCCAGCCGGGTGTCGACGGCCCGGTAGACCGTGGCCATGCCGCCGGCCGCGATGCGGGCGTCCACGCGGTAGCGGCCGTCGAGCGTCTGCCCGACGAGGGGGTCATCCAGGGTCGTGTCCACCCGGCGATTCTACGAGGGCCGGGCGGGGCCCCGTCCCGGGCCTTGGGGGGTTGCAGCGGAGCTGTGACGTGCGTCTGGGGTGCCGGGTCCTGCGCGGGCGGGGCCCTCGCCCCCTCGCGCCCGCACCCGGATCCGGTGGCTGCCCACCCGCCGCCTTCGGGACCGGACGGGATGCAATCCGCCCGGCGCGGCGGGACCGGGGGAAAGGAAGCGGGACCTGGGCCGGCCGGAAGCGTCGAGAGGTTTGGGGTTTTCCGTCAGCCTCATCGTCCTTCCGTGGCGGCCCGGCCTGTCAAGGGCGCTCACTACGTTCGCGTCGCTACGCGACGGCCTTCGGCCGCCCTTGACAGGCCGGGCCGCCACGGAAAAACGAAGGCAGCCGGAAAACCCCAAAAGAACGGCCGGGTCAGAGAGACATGGACGACCCGATCAGAGAAGCGCAACCAAACTCCACAAGGCCCACCCCGACCTCGGGCACCCACAAGCCGCCCAGCCCGACGACGGGCGCATCAGATCGCTACACACACCCCACGACTCAGCGACTGACCGCCGCCCGAAACCGGAACCCCACTGATTAGGCGTCGAAGTCGTACTCCAGCACGTAGGAGGCGGAGTCCAGGGTCATCTCATTGACCTCGACGGCCCGCCGGCCCTCGGTGAACGCGGTGCGGACGATCTGGATGACAGGTGTGCCCATCGACAGTGAAAGTCGCTCGGCCTCTTCGGCCGAAGGCATCCGGGAGCGAATTTCCTCGCGGAAGTGGACGGGCTTGTGCCCCAGCTCGGCGAGCCTCGCGTACGTCCCACCGGGGCCGGTATCGACTTGGGTGATGGCAGAGTCTGCGACGACGTCCGACGGAAGGTGCGATGTCGCGAACAGCACCGGCTTTGCATCGAGCACGAAGCGGCGGCTGCGCGCCCAGACCCGGGACCCTTCGGGAATGTCGAGGGCGTCGGCGATGCGGCTGTCCGCCCCTTCCTCGCGGACCTCGATCTGATCGACGACAAGCTCGCGGTCTTCGGTATCTGCGGACCAGATGGAACGGCCTGAGCCCCACTGCTCCTGCGCCAGGCGCTGGATGCCGCGCCGTCGCAGGGGCTTGAACGTCCGCACGAATACGCCGGCGCCCTTTCGCGCCTCCGCGAGCCCTTCGTTCTGGAGCACACCGAGGGCCTGACGTGCGGTCATTCGTGCGACGTCGTAGGTGGCCATGAGGTCGTTCTCACCAGGCAGGCGGTCGCCCGGGCCGTACTCACCCGACTGGATAGCCGCCCTCAGCGCATCCGCGATCCGCTGGTACTTCGACTGGCGAGATCCGCCTTGGCTGGTCATTGAACGATCACTCCTTCTCCTCTCTAGACACCCTAGGACCAGATGTAGGCCACTGCCACGAACCGGCGTGGGGATCCGCACCCGCCCACGATCGATTGAGATCTCTAGAGATGCTTTGGCAATCGACCCGGCATCGGTTGCGGTGGGACTGAGGAGTGATCTGAATGCGCCAGATTCCCACCGACATGGCCGGCTCCGACACGGAAGACGGCGGCTCCACAAGGGTCCTGGTGGTGGCCGGGCCCAGTGCGGATCTACTCGACCGTGCGCTGGTCGGCTGGGAGCACTTCCTCAGCACCTTCGAGGGAGGGGCGGGTGAATGAGCGCTACGAGTACGTCCCTCATCGGCTTCTGCGTCACCGCGTCCGCGACATCGCATCCGGCGTTGAAGGAGAGTTGATGGCCGTGATCCACGAGAACGTCTCGGACTCGATCGCTTGCGAGCGCTGGATGGAGCTGGCCTACATCCGTGACGCGTCCGGCCGCGAGTTCACCACCGCGATCCACAACATCGATCCGGTCAGCCGACAGGCGTGACCCTCCACAGGGGTGTTGGTTTCGGGCGGCGGTCAGTCGCTGAGTCGTGGGGTGTGTGTAGCGATCTGATGCGCCCGTTGTCGGGCTGGGCGGCTTGTGGGTGCCCGAGGTCGGGGTGGGCCTTGTGGAGTTTGGTTGCGCTTCTCTGATCGGGTCGTCCATGTCTCTCTGACCCGGCCGTTCTTTTGGGGTTTTCCGGCCGCCACGGAAGGACGATGAGGCTGACGGAAAACCCCAAACCTCTCGACGCTTCCGGCCGGCCCGGATCCCGTAAACCCCTACCCATCAGGCCCCCCGCACGCGCAGGGCCCCGTACCGCCCCCTCAGAACGCCGGGCGTTCCGGGTCCAGGGTTGCTCGGCCCTCCACCGGGGAGGAGGGTTCTGCGAAGCGGCGTTGGGGGATGCGGCCCGCGCGGTGGGCCAGGCGGCCCGCCGAGACCGCGTTCCGCATGGCCGCGGCCATCAGGACGGGGAGCTGTGCCCGGGTCACCGCCGAGGCGAGCATGACCGCCGCGCAGCCCAGTTCCATGGCCAGGGCCACGTCCGAGGCGGTTCCGGCGCCCGCGTCGAGGATGACCGGGACCCCGGCCCGCTCGGTGATCAGCTCGAAGTTGTGCGGGTTGCGGATGCCCATGCCGGAGCCGATCGGGGACCCGAGCGGCATGATCGCCGCGCAGCCCACGTCCTCCAGTTTGCGGGCGAGGACCGGGTCGTCGTTCGTGTACGGGAGGACCGTGAAGCCCTCGTCGACCAGGATCTCCGCGGCGTCGAGCAGCTCGACCCCGTCCGGGAGGAGGGTGCGTTCGTCCGCGACGACCTCCAGTTTGATCCAGTCCGTGCCGAGGGCCTCCCGGGCCAGCCGGGCCGTCAGTACGGCCTCGCCGGCCGTGAAGCAGCCCGCGGTGTTGGGGAGCACCGCGATGCCGAGGCGGTTCAGGACGGACAGGACCGAGCCCTGCACCGTCGGGTCGAGGCGCCGCATCGCGACCGTGGTGAGTTCCGTGCCGGACGCGACCAGCGCCCGTTCCAGGATGTCCAGGCTCGGAGCCCCGCCCGTGCCCATGATCAGGCGCGAGGAGAAGGTCCGGCCGCCCAGGGTGAAGAGGTCGTCCGCCATGGTCCTCAGCCTCCCTGCACTGCGGTGAGGACCTCGACGCGGTCGCCGTCGGTCACGGAGGTGTAGGGCCACTGGCCGCGCGGCACCACGGTCTCGTTGAGGGCGGCCGCGACCCCCTTGGTGGCTTCGGTCAGGGTGGCGACCACCGTGGCGAGCATGGTCCCGTCCGCGATCTCGCGCGGTTCGCCGTTGACGGAAATGGTCATGCGAACGACTCCTGTCGCGTGAGGGTGGACGTGAGGGTGGACGTGAGGGCGAAACGGCGTGGGGTGAAGGGGCGGGCGATCTCCGGCAGTTCGCCGGTGGTCAGCAGGTCCGCCATCACGTCCCCGGTCAGCGGCGTCAGCAGGACCCCGTTGCGGTAGTGCCCGGTGGCCAGGTGCAGGCCGGGGAGTTCGGTCGGGCCGAGGAGGGGGGCGTTGTCCGGCGACCCGGGGCGCAGCCCGGCCCGGGTCTCCACCAGGGGGAGTTCGGTGATCCCGGGCACCAGCTCGTGGGCGTCGCGCAGGAGTTCGTAGACCCCGCCCGCGGTGACGGTGGTGTCCCAGCCGAGTTCCTCGCTGGTGGCGCCGATGACGAGTTCGCCGTTCTCGCGGGGCACGAGATAGACGTGGCTGCCGCGCACCACGGCCCGTACGGTCCGCGACAGGAACGGGGCGTAGGACGACGGCACCGCGAGCCGCAGTACCTGACCCTTAACCGGCCGTACGGGCGCCACGGCCTCGGGCGGTACGCCGTCCAGCCGGCCGCTGAGCGAGCCCGCGGCCAGCACCACCTGGTCGGCGCGCAGCTCCGTACCGTCCGCGTCGTCGAGGACCGCGCCGCAGGCCCGGTCGGCGGCGGTCAGCAGTCGTGCCGCCCCGGCGCGGTGCAGGGTGACCCCGGCCCGTTCGCAGGCGGCCAGCAGGGCGGCCGCGAGGCGGCGGGGATCGACCTGGTGGTCGCCGTCCACGCGCAGGCCGCCGCGTACGCCCGGGGCCAGCATCGGTTCCAGGCGGCGGCACTCGCGGCCGGTCAGCCAGTCGGACTCCAGGCCGCAGCGGCGCTGGAGGGCGTGCAGTTCGCGCAGGTGCAGCCGGTCGTCGGCGTCGAGGGCGACGGCGAGGGTGCCGCAGGCGCGGTAGCCGATGTCCATGCCGCCGCTGGCTTCGGCGAGCTCTGCGGCGAACTCCGGGTAGCGGGCGGCGGAGGCGAGGTTGAGTCCGAGCAGGGTCTCCTCGCCGTAGTGCAGCTCGGTGACGGCGGCCAGCATGCCGGCCGCGACCTGGGCGGCGCCGCCGCCGGGGGCCGGATCGGCCAGCGCGGTGCGCAGCCCGCGCCGGGCCGCCCGCCAGGCGGTGACCAGGCCGATGATGCCGCCCCCGATGACGAGGACGTCGTGGCCGGGACTCCGGCCGTTCCGATATGAATGCATGGGCGTCCAGCCCCTCCCTTCGCCGGCATGACCCGGATCAGGTTCGTACGGTCGGAGGCCGGCCAGCCTCCCTCTCAGCCCGGTGCGCCCGGACTCCCGCGATAGGTTCGGTGCCAGAGTAACGCCGAGGCCGACGGCCGGTAAGGCTGCCTCCCCGGCGGCGCTGCCCGCCCGGATCCCGGCAGGTGGCCATCCACTATTCCTGACGGACCGTCAGTTGATTAGGCTGGGCCGCGTGAGCGAGCAGACGCAACAGCAGACGCAGCAGGCGGAAGACACTCGGCGCGGCGTGGTGATCGTCGGCGCCGGGATGGCCGGGGTCCAGACCGCGGTCGCCCTCCGGGAACAGGGCTGGACCGGCCCCGTCACCCTGCTGGGAGCCGAACCCCACCAGCCCTACGACCGGCCCCCGCTGTCCAAGGCGGTGCTCCTCGGCAAGGCGGAGGACTCCGCCTTCGACGTCGACTTCGAGGAGCTCGGCATCGAGCTCCGGCTGGGGGTCGAGGTCACCGGACTGCGGGCCGCCGACCGAGAGGTCGACACCGAGGCGGGCCCGGTCCCGTACGAGGTCCTCGTGCTGGCGACCGGCGCCCTCCCGCTGACCCTGCCCGGCGCGGAGGGCGTCCCCGGGGTGCACCTGCTGCGCACCCTGGACGACGCGGCCCGGCTGCGGCCCGTCCTGGCGGCCGGCTCGGCGGTGGTGGTGGTCGGGGCCGGCTGGATCGGCGCGGAATTCGCCACGGCCGCCCGCGAGGCGGGCTGCGCGGTGACCGTGGTCGAGGCGGCCGACCGGGTGCTGGCGGGCGCGCTGCCCGCGGAGGTGGCCGAGTCGATGGGGCGCTGGTACGCCCAGGCGGGCGCCGAGCTGCTGACCGGCGCGCGGGTGGCTTCCGTGGAGCCGGGCCGGGTCCTGCTGGCCGACGGGCGGGCGCTGCCGGCCGGGGCGGTGGTGGTGGGCATCGGCGCCCGGCCGGCCACCGGATGGCTGGCCGGGTCCGGCGTGGAGCTCGGCCCGGACGGAGCGGTCACCGCCGACGAGCGGCTGCGCACCTCGGTGCCCGGGGTGTACGCGGTGGGGGACTGCGCCTCGTTCCCGTCGGGCCGCTACCGGGCCCGGCTGCTGGTGCACCACTGGGACAACGCGCTCCAGGGGCCGCGGGTGGTGGCGGCGGACATCGTGGCCGGGGGCTCCGGGGAGCAGGTCTACGACCCGGTCCCGTACTTCTGGTCGGAGCAGTTCGGCCGCTTCGTGCAGTACGCGGGCCACCACGGCGACGCGGACGCACTGCTGTGGCGCGGCGACCCGGCGGCCGACACCTGGTCGGTGTGCTGGCTGCGGGAGGGGCGGCTCGTTGCGGTCCTCGCGGTGGGCCGCCCGCGCGACCTGGCCCAGGGCCGCCGCCTCATCGAGTCGGGCACGCCCGTGGACCCGGCGAAGGTCGCGGACCCGGCGATCGCGCTGAAGTCGACGGTCGTCTGACCCGGCGGGGCGCGGGCCGGGAGCGGTCCGGCCGGGCCCGGTCCGGCCGGGACCGGGCCCCGCGGGTGGAAGTCCCCTGCACGCCCTTCGCCCGTTCCCCGGGCTCCGCCCGGACCCGTCCCGGGGCTTCGCCCCGTTCCCCGTTCCCCGGGCTCTGCCCGGACCCGGCCGTGGATCGGGCCTGCTCGGTGCTTGGTTCAGGGCCCGTCGCGGGTCCGTCGCGGCCTCGTTCGGACCCCGTTCGGGCCCGTTCCCGGAGGCGTTCGCGCCCCGGACGGGGTCGCTCGGGTACCGGCAGTCAGTCCGAGATGGCAGGCTTGTGCTCGTGACCGAGATTGACGCAAAGATCGATGCCCTTGTTCCCGCCTGGCTGTACCTCCCCGACATCGCGGAGATGCTCGACATCGAAGTGACCAAGGTTCGCCAGCTGGTCAAGGAGGGTCAGCTGCTCGCGGTGCGCCGCGGCGAGAACCGCTCCCTCCAGGTCCCCGCGGCCTTCATCGACGGAGACAAGATCGTCAAGGGCCTGGTCGGCCTGCTGACCGTGCTCCGCGACGACCGCTTCACCGACGCGGAGATCCTGGAGTGGCTCTTCACCGCCGACGAGACCCTGCCCGGCACCCCCGTGCAGGCGCTGAGCGAGAATCGCGGCACGGAGGTGAAGCGCCGCGCTCAGGCGCTCGCCCTCTGACCTGACTCCGCCTCGAGCGCGGTGTGCGGACCCCGGCCGGGGCCCGCACACCGCGTCCGTACGTACGACACACCACCCGGGGGTACCCATGTCCGCCATCGCCGCCCAGCTGTCCGATGCCCGGCTCTACCTGTGCACGGACGCCCGCAAGCGGCAGGGCGACCTCCCCGAGTTCCTGGACGCCGTCCTCGCCGGCGGGGTGGACATCGTCCAGCTCCGCGACAAGGGCATGGAGGCGGGCGAGGAGCTGGAGCACCTCCAGGTCTTCGCCGAAGCGGCCCGCCGCCACGGCAAGCTGCTCGCCGTCAACGACCGGGCCGACGTCGCGCACGCCATCGGCTCGGACGTGCTGCACCTCGGGCAGGGCGACATCCCGGTGCCCGCCGCCCGCACCATCCTGGGCCAAGGGGTCCTCATCGGCCGCTCCTGCCACTCCGAGGCGGAGGTCGACGCGGCCGTCGCCGAGACCGGCGTGGACTACTTCTGCACCGGCCCCTGCTGGCCCACCCCCACCAAGCCCGGCCGGTTCGCCCCCGGCCTCGGCCTCGTCCGGCACGCGGCCTCCCTCGCCCAGGACCGGCCGTGGTTCGCCATCGGCGGGATCGACGCGGGGAACCTGGACGAAGTACTGGACGCCGGCGCCTCCCGCGTCGTGGTCGTACGGGCCCTCACCGAGGCCTCCGACCCCGGCGCCGCCGCCGCTGACCTCGCCAAGCGGGTCCGCGCCCGGCTCGGCTAGCGGGCCCCGGGCGGCCCCGGCCGCCCGCGCCGCGCCACCCCGGCGTCTCATTTCTGCGTCCAATCCGTGGACAACGCTTCGATGGACACCGGACCGCGTCTAACCTCCCCGTATGGCCCTTGGTACCTCTTCCACCTGGTCGGACCGTGCACACACGGTCCGCGACCTCATCGCGTCCGGGCGCTCGTACTCCTTCGAGTTCTGGGCCCCCAAGACGGAGAAGGGCGAGCGCAACCTCTGGAACGCGCTCCGCCGGGTCGAGGCCGTGGCCCCGAGCTTCGTCTCCGTCACCTACGGGGCAGGCGGATCCACCCGCGGCGGTACCGTCCGGGCCACCGAGCAGATCGCCGCGGACACCACGCTGACCCCGGTCGCGCACCTCACCGCCGTCGACCACTCGATCGCCGAGCTGCGCAACGTCATCGGGCAGTTCGCCGACGCCGGCATCCGCAACATGCTCGTCGTGCGCGGAGACCCGCCGGGCAATCCCATGGGCGAGTGGGTGCCGCACCCCGAGGGCGTGCACTACGCGGCCGACCTGGTCCGGCTGGTCAAGGAGTCCGGCGACTTCTGCGTCGGCGTCGCGGCCTTCCCGGAGATGCACCCGCGCTCCACGGACTGGGACACGGACATCCGGCACTTCGTGGACAAGTGCCGCGCGGGCGCCGACTATGCGATCACACAGATGTTCTTCGATCCGGAGCACTACCTCCGGATGCGCGACAGCGTCGAGAAGGCGGGCTGCGACACCCCGATCATCCCCGAGGTCATGCCTGTTGTGAACATCAAGCAGCTCGACCGGCTCCCGCAACTCAGCAACGCAATCTTCCCTGCGGCTGTGAAAGAGCGCATGCTCGCGGTCAAGGACGACGCAGCCGCTGTACGCTCCATTGGCATCGAGTTCGCCACGGAGTTCTGCGCGCGGCTGCTGTCCGAGGGTGTCCCGGGGCTGCACTTCATCACGCTGAACAATTCCACGGCGACTCTCGAGATCTACGAGAACTTGGGCCTGCACCAGCGGGCCTGATCGGCCGGCCCCGTTCCCCACGGACGGGCGGCCGTACCGAGAAGGGCCCCGCATGGGAATGACGGTCCTCTACATCGCGTTCGGTTTCGTCGCGCTGTGGCTGCTTGCCGAGGTCCTGATGCAGTACAAGGCCCGGTTGCGCTGGCGCCTGCTCGCCTTCGCCGGCTTCGTCGGCGTGGTCGCCGGTGTCGTGCTGCCGTCGGTGCTCGTCATCGGGGCCGGC
The DNA here is from genome assembly GCF_042880975.1 of Streptomyces sp. NPDC058289. NCBI lineage: Bacteria > Bacillati > Actinomycetota > Actinomycetes > Kitasatosporales > Streptomycetaceae > Streptomyces > Streptomyces sp. NPDC058289. Next base: position 33,668 of record NZ_JBHVYI010000056.1, on the reverse strand, counting down.
GCCGTCGCGTTCGCGATCGGCCAGACGCTGGTGACCCTCTCCTTCCGCAAGGGCTTCGTGTCCGGCTGGTCGCTGCGCCGGGGCAAGGCCCCCGAGCCCGAGCTCCCGCAGGGCCGGCGCCGCCGGGCCGGGGCCGGAGCGCGTCCGGAGCCGTCCCTGGAGGTGACGGCCCTGGAGTACGGGCCCGACCCGGCCGAGGACGAGGACTCCGACGAGGAAGTCGGTGCGTTCACCGCGGGGGCAGTGCGCCAGCAGGTCCAGGGGTTCTACCCCGCGCAGCCTCCCGCCGACGCCGGTTCGTACGGCGCCCCCGGCGAGACCAGCGCCTTCGCCTCCCCGTTCACGCCGTTCGTTCCGGCCGAGCAGGACGCCCACCAGTACGCGGCGTACTACGACCCGCAGACCCAGGGCGGCTACGACTACACCACCGGCTATCCGGTCCCCGGCGAGCAGCAGGTCTACGCCGCCTACTCGGATCCGTACATCGGCACCGGCGGAGCCGTCGCCCCGCAGCAGCCGTACGGTTACGAGGCCCCGTACGGCGGCTACGCCCCGGACCCGTACGCGACCGGGCAGCAGGAGCAGTACTCCATGGACACCCCGCCCGGCGGGGTCTGGGTCCCGCAGCAGCGCGACGTGAACCAGCCCTACCCGGCGGAGGAGCCGCAGCAGCAGCCGTACCCGTATCCGTACCAGGGCACGGGTGAGTACGAGCAGTACCGCTACTAGCCGCCCAGCCGCCCAGCCGCCCCGGCGGGTCAGCGGGAGCCGCGGAAGTCCGCGCCCTCCACGATCAGCCCGGCCACCAGGGCCCCCGTCATCCCGGCGTGCGCCAGCCCGCCGCCCGGGTGTGCCCAGCCGCCGGCCAGGTACAGCCCGGGTACGCCGGTGGTGTTCGCCGGGTGCAGCAGCCTTCCCCCGGCGCCGGCCAGCGAGGGCGCGGGCACCCGGCCGTCCACCGAACCCGTGTTCGCGCCGACTTCGGCCGGGGTGCGCAGCTCGTGCCACAGCAGCCGCTCCCGCAGCCCGGGGACGGCCCGCACGGCCGCCGTGAGCAGGTCCTCGGCGGTCGGAGCGGGCGCCGCCGGGTCGGTCACCACGGCGTGCACGGTGATCGCTTCGTGCTCGGCGTCCGGCCGGGTGGCCGGGTCGTCGGGGCGCAGCACCGTGACGGGCCCCAGCAGCGTCCGGTGCACGGCGTCGGCGTCCCGGGCGCCGCGCAGGGCGGCGAAGAGGGTGTACCAGCGGGCGGGTTCCGTGCCGACCGGCGCGGCGTCCGGGGTGGCCGGCATCTTCACGAGCCGGGGGTCGGCCGCGCAGACCACGTGGTCGGCCGTCACCTCGGTGCCGTCGGCCAGGCGCAGCCCGGCAGCCCGGCCGCCCTGTACGAGCACCTCCCGTACCGCCGCGCCGAACTCGAAGGCGACCTTGCGCTCCAGGCACCGCTCGTACACGGCGGTGGCCAGCTCCCGGACCCCGCCGCGCACGTACCAGCTGCCGAAGGTCTGCTCCATGTAGGGCAGCACCGTCGCGGAGGCGGGTGCGGTCGCCGGATCGACCCCGTACGCCCGGACGCGCGCGGTGAGCAGCTCGTCGAAGCCGTCGCCGCCGAGCTCGCGGGCGGCGACCTCGGCCAGGGTCGGCGGCCGGCGGCGCAGCAGCCCGCTCCCGCGCAGGGCGGGGTACGGATCGCGGCCCAGGGCCGACCGGTCCTGCTTCAGCGGCTCCTCCAGGAGCGGCCGGCGGGTGGCGTCCCAGGCGTCCCGGGCACGGCCCAGGACCGCGCTCCAGCGGTCCCCGGAGCCGGGTCCGAAGGCCGCGTCGACGGCGGCGGCCGCGCCGCCGTGCGAGCCGCCCGGGAAGGTGAGCGTGCGGCCGTCCGGGAGGACGTAGCGGACGGCGGGGTCGATCTGGACCAGCTCCGCGCATTCCTCCAGGGGGCGCTTGCCGGTCTTGACGAACAGATCGCGGTAGACGGCGGGCAGGTGCACCAGGCCGGGGCCGGTGTCGAAGACGAAGCCGTCGCGGGCGTACCGGCCGACGGCTCCGCCGTAGGTCGCCCCGCGCTCGTACACCGTCACCTGATGCCCTGCGACGGCCAGCCGTGCCGCCGTCGCCATCGCGCCCATCCCGGCGCCGATCACCGCAATTCGTGCCATGCCGCTGAGCCTATCGAGCGACGCGGGCGACCTCTGCGGCGAGTCTCTTCTCCTCGCGGCGCTGGGCGCGGCGGCGCAGGAAGCGGCGGATCTTGGCCCAGAGGTAGATCAGCAGGGCGAGCCCGATGATCAGCAGGACGGCGCAGATGATCGCGGCGGCCTCGGGATTGAACATCGCGAAGGTGACGATCCCGCCCACGCCGAGGTCCTCGGCGGTGCTCATGACGACGTTGCTGAACGGCTCGGGCGAGGTGTTGATCGCCATGCGCGTGCCGGCTTTGACGAAATGGCTGGCCAGGGCGGTGGTGCCGCCGACCGCGCCGGCGGTGATGTCGGAGAGCGAGCCGCTCTGTCCGGCCAGCAGTGCGCCGACCACCGCTCCGGACACCGGGCGGATCACGGTGTGGACGGTGTCCCAGAGGGAGTCCACGTACGGAATCTTGTCGGCGACCGCCTCGCACAGGAAGAGGGTGGCGGCCACGATCAGCACGTCGGTGCGTTGCAGGGAGGCGGGGACCTCGTCGGTCATGCCGGTCCTGCCGAAGATGCCGAGCAGGAGGACCACGGCGTATGCGTTGATCCCACTGGCCCAGCCGCTGGTGAAGACCAGGGGGAGCACACTCATCTGATCATCATGTCCCAGAAGACGTGATCCGGCGCGAAAACAGTGAGGGGACGGCCGCCTTCCGGCGGCCGTCCCCTCACCCGAGTCTGTCGTGGGGCCTACTGCCCCTGTTCGTCACGGCGGCGCTGCCACCGTTCCTCGATACGGGTCATCATCGACCGACGCTGCCGGTTCTGCCCTTGGGGCGAACCGCCTGCACTACCGGAGGCGGGCTGCTCACCAGGCTTGGGTGCCTTGCGCCAACCGGTGACCACGAGCACCGTACAGCCCAGCATGACGAGGAATCCCACCACGCTGATCCACAGTACGTTCGGCACGATCACACCGGTCATGAGGAGCGCGATACCCACCACAATGCCTGCGACTGCCTGGTAGACCCGTCGCCGGGTGTACGTGCGCAGTCCGCTTCCCTCAAGCGCTGTAGCGAATTTGGGATCTTCGGCGTACAGCGCTCGCTCCATCTGCTCGAGCATTCGCTGCTCGTGCTCCGAGAGCGGCACGGGAGTCCTCCTCATCCGTCGGTCGCGGGGGGTAGCGACCAGGGGTCCCCTTCAGGATAGGCGGGGAATCGCCCCCGTGATACCCGCCCTCTACGCCACGTTCTAAAAAAACACTGCCCGCAAAAAGTACCGCTTGGGGAATGCTCAGCGCCGTCTTGAACGGCCCACTGAAGGCGTTATTCCCCAGAGGTCCGCTCGGCATGCCGGGCGCTGACCCCGATCATACGGGTCACGACCCCGGTTCGGAGGGTGAGTGGCGCACCGCGTTCCCGGAAGCTCCGCAGATCAGGCGGGCTTCTCGCCGAGGACGTGCAGCTGCGTGGCGACCGCGTGGAACGCCGGCAGCTCGGCGGCGGCTTCTTCCAGGCGCATCAGGGCCTCGACGGCGCCCGGCTCGGTGTCGACCAGGACGCCCGGGACGAGGTCGGCGAAGATCCGGACCCCGTGCACCGCGCCCACGGCCAGACCCGCCTCGGAGACCAGCGCGGAGAGCTGCTCGGCGGTGAAGCGGCGCGGTACGGGGTCGCCCGCGCCCCAGCGCCCGGCCGGGTCGGTCAGCGCCGTACGGGCCTCCGTGAAGTGCCCGGCCAGGGCGCGGGCCAGGACGGCCCCGCCGAGTCCGGCGCCGAGCAGGCTGAGGATGCCGCCGGGGCGCAGGGCGGCCACCGCGTTGGCCACGCCCTCGGCCGGGTCGTCCACGTACTCCAGCACGCCGTGGCAGATCACCACGTCGTAGGAATCGCGCTCGACGACCTCGAGCAGACCCTGGGCGTCGCCCTGCACCCCGCGGACCAGATCGGCCACACCGGCTTCGGCGACCCGGCGCTCCAGCCCGAACAGTGCGTTGGGGCTCGGGTCGACCACGGTGACCCGGTGGCCGAGGTGGGCCACCGGCACGGCGAACTTGCCGGTACCGCCGCCCGTGTCGAGCACGTCCAGCACGTCCCGCCCGGTCGCCTTCACCCGGCGGTCGAGCGCCTCCTTGAGGACCTCCCACACCACGGCGGTGCGGAGGGAGGCGCGGGGGCGGGAAGTGTCCGACACGGCTGATGGCTCCTCGGCACGTTGGGTGAGCGGTCGCTGCCCACCCTATGGCCTCTGGCTGCCGGGCAGGTCATCCCACGTCCGGACGCTCCGTCCGCGGCAGCGGCAGGCCTTGCGCCGGGCCCGCCGGCGCCGGCGGTCGGAGCGAGAGCATCCGCTCCACCAGGCGCAGGAACATCGCGACGGCACGCACCAGATCGTCCGCGTCCCGGCCGGTGGCCGCTCCCGCTATGCCGGCCTCCGCCCGTGCCCGGCGGGCCGCGCCGGAGGCGAAGAGCGCGCTCCACTCGGTCAGTTCGGGCGCTATCTCCGGGAGCACCTCCCACGCGCTGCGGATCCGCGGCCTGCGCCGGGGGTGCACCGGTTCGGGCCGCCCGCGCGCGGCGAGCACGGCCGCGGCGGCGCGCAGCGCGGCGAGATGGGCGGTGGCGTACCGCTCGTTGGGCCGGGTCAGCCGGGCGGCTTCGGCCAGGCCCTGGTGGGCCTTGGCGAGCAGATCGAGGGCGGCGGGCGGTGCCGACGACTTCCGGGGGACGGGGTGGACAGGGGACGGGGACGGTGTGGCCATGACGAACCTCCTGTCGTTGCGTGCGCATGGCGCTGCCTGGTGTAGCTCCTACGGGTCGAGCTGTTCTTGCGTGTCCCCATCGTGACGGCCCCCACTGACAATCGCGCTGACCTGCAGTTTCGTCCCGAAGTTCGGGGTCGCGTCCGGGCAACTGCCGCCCGGTGCGCACCGGATGCCGCCGAGGATGCTAGTTTTTGAACTGACCGGTCAGTTCAAAAGATGGGGGAGGACGTGGACAGCCCGCACGGCGCGGCCGTCAAAGCCGAGGACTTCGGAGTCAAGGGCCCGCGCGGCTGGGTGTTCCGGGGGATCGGGATCGACGCGGCGCCCGGCTCGCTCATCGCGGTCGAAGGCCCCTCCGGCAGCGGGCGGACCTGCCTGCTCCTCGCCCTCACCGGCCGGATGAAGCCCACCGAGGGTCACGCCGAGATCGGCCGCCACCGGCTGCCGAAGAAGATGGCCGCGGTCCGTCGCATCGCCGCCCTCGGCCCCGTACCCGGCGTCAACGACCTCGACCAGGCCCTCACCGTCGCCGAGCAACTGCGCGAGGGCGCCCTGCTCCAGCGCCGCTACGACGGCCCCGTGCGCGCCCTGCTCCGCCCGCGCGGCGAGCGGCGCGCCTCCACCGCGGCCCGGATCGACGCAGCGCTGGACGCCGCCGGACTGGACGCCGGGACCTTGCCGAAGGGACCGCGCACCTCCGTGCGGGACCTGGAACGGCTGGAATCCGTACGACTGTCGGTGGCCATCGCGCTGCTCGGCGCACCGCGCCTGCTGGCCCTGGACGACCTGGACCTCAAGCTCTCGGACGCCGAGCGCGCCGAAGCCTGGGACCTGTTGCGCTCCCTCGCCGCCCGCGGGACCACCGTCCTCGCGGTGTGCAGCGAGGCCCCGTCCGACGCGACGGTCCTGCGCACGGGCCGGGCGGCCGCCACCGCGGACCCGGCCGAGGGATCCGCCGCGGTGCCCCGGCCCATGGACTCCAAGATCACCTGGGGCGACCAGGCCGCCGCCCCGCACGACTCCGACGGCACCGCGGACGCCGACACCGACATCGACATCGACATCGACGCCGACGCCGACGCCGACGATGACGCCGACACCACGGCCGCCGCCCACGACTCGCACGACACGAAGGGGGACGACGATGCGCTCGCCGAAACTCGCCGCGCTTGAGCTGAAGCGGTTCGGGCGGGGGAAGCTGCCCCGGGCCGCCCTCGTCGCGCTGCTCCTGCTGCCGCTGCTCTACGGAGCCCTGTACCTGTGGTCCTTCTGGGACCCCTACAGCCGCCTCGACAAGGTGCCGGTCGCCCTGGTCAACTCCGACCGGGGCGCCACCGTCGACGGGAAGCAGATCGACGCCGGCGGTGAGATCACCCGCAAGCTGCACGACAGCAAGACCTTCGACTGGCGCGAGGTGAGCGCCGAAGAGGCGGCCAAGGGGCTGGAGAACGGCACCTACTACCTCTCCCTCACCATGCCCGCCGACTTCAGCTCGAAGATCGCCTCCAGCTCCGGCGAGGACCCCGCCACCGGGGCCCTCCAGGTCCGCACCAACGACGCGAACAACTACATCGTCGGCTCGATCTCGCGCACCGTCTTCTCCGAGGTCCGCTCGGCGGCGTCGACCAACGCCTCCCGCGGCTTCCTCGACAAGATCTTCGTCAACTTCTCCGACCTCCACGGCAAGACCGCCGAGGCCGCCGACGGAGCCGACAAGCTCACGGACGGGGCGGGCAAGGCCCAGAAGGGCGCCAAGGACCTCGCCGACGGCCTGGACACGGCGAAGGAGAAGAACGGCGAGCTCACCGGAGGGCTGAAGAAGCTGAACGGGGCCGCCGGACAGCTGGAAACGGGCACGAAGGACATCGCGGCCGGCACCCAGAAGCTCGCCGACAAGGTCGGCGGCGTCGCCGACAAGGCGCGCCCCTTCCTCAAGGACCCCAAGAGCCTCGCGGACAGCGCCGAACTCGTCGCCGACACCGCAAAGGTCGTCGACAATCACCTCGAAGCCTTCGCCAAGGCGGCCCCGGCCGCCGCCACCGTCACCCAGCGCGTCTCCACCGGCGCCGCCGAGGTCTACGCGAAGACCTGCACCACCGGCGCCAAGCCGCTCCCGGACACCTGCCCGCAGCTGAAGCGGCTCAAGGACGACGCCGCCGAAGCCGCCGAACTCGCCGGTGACGTGGACACCCTCCTCAAGGACGCGGGCGGCGACCTCGCCACCCTCCACAAGCAGCTCGGCGACCTGGAGCGCGAAGCCCGCCTCCTCGTCACGAAGGCCCCCGGCCTCTCCGCGGACCTCGAAGCGGCGGTCACCCAGGTGAACGCCCTCAACGACGGAGCCCACAAGGTTTCCGACGGCATGGCCCGGCTGCACACCGGCATCGGCTCCGCCACCGAGGGCTCCGGCGAACTCGGCGTGGGCGTCGGCAAGCTCGGCGTCGGCGCGCACGACCTCGACGGCGGCCTCGTCAAGCTCGTCGACGGCAACGGCGAACTCGCCGGCGGCCTGCACGACGGAGCGGCCAAGATCCCGGCCTACGACCAGCAGCAGCGCGACGCCCGCACCGAGGTCATGGCCGACCCGGTCAGGCTCGCCAACCAGTCGCTGCACAAGGCGCCCAACTACGGCACCGGCTTCGCCCCGTACTTCATCCCGCTCTCCCTCTGGGTGGGCGCGATGGTCGCCTACATGCTGATCGCACCGCTGAACCGGCGCGCGCTCGCCACCGGAGCCTCGCCCTGGCGGATCGCCCTCGCGGGCTGGCTGCCCGTGGCCGGGATCGGCGCCGCGCAGGTGGGCGCACTGATGTCCGTACTGCACTGGGGACTCGGCCTGCAGATGGCCCGGCCGGCGCTCACCGTCGGCTTCCTGATGCTGGTCACCGGCTGCTTCGCCGCGATCGTCCAGTGGCTCAACGCCAAGTTCGGCGCCGCCGGGCGGATCCTGGTCCTGGCCGTCCTGATGCTCCAGCTCACCTCGGCGGGCGGTACCTACCCCGTCCAGACCAGCCCCGGCTTCTTCAACGCCATCCACCCCTACCTGCCGATGTCGTACGTGGTCGAGAGCCTGCGCCGGCTCATCACCGGCGGCGACCTCGCCCCGGTCTGGCAGGGCTGCGCGGTCCTCACCGCCTTCACGGTGGGCGCCCTCGCCCTGACCGCCCTCGCCGCCCGCGGCAAGCAGGTGTGGACGATGGACCGGCTGCGCCCGGAACTGAGCCTGTAGCCCGAAGGGACAGGTCGACCTGTGAGAATCAGCGCCATGGAAAGCAGCAGCACCGGTACGGTCGCGGGCGGCGGCCGCCGCCAGGCCACACGGCAGAAGCTCTACGAAGCAGCCGTCACCCTCATAGCGGAGCAGGGCTTCTCCGCGACCACGGTCGAGGAGATCGCCGAGCGGGCGGGCGTGGCGAAGGGCACCGTCTACTACAACTTCGCCAGCAAGAACGACCTCTTCGAGGAGCTGCTGCGGCACGGGGTCGGACTCCTGACCGAGTCCCTGCGGACGGCGGCGGAATCGACCGAGGCCAGGGGCGGGACCCGGGTCGAGGCGCTCGACGAGATGATCCGGGCCGGACTGGTCTTCATCGACCGGTACCCCGCCTTCACCCAGCTCTACGTCGCCGAGCTGTGGCGCACCAACCGGACCTGGCAGTCCACCCTGATGGTCGTCCGGCGGGAGGCCGTCGCCGTCGTGGAGACGGTGCTCCGCGAAGGCGTGGAACGGGGTGAGCTCAGCGCGGAGATCGACGTGCCCCTGACGGCAGCGGCGCTGGTGGGGATGGTGCTGGTGGCGGCGCTCGACTGGCAGTCCTTCCAGAGCGAGCGGTCGCTGGACGACGTGCACTCGGCGCTGTCGCTGCTCCTGCGGGGCCGGGTGAGCGGGAACCGCTGACGGTTCCCGTGACCGGTGACCCCCGATCGGCGGTGCCGCGGGGGCGGCGGGGCCGCGTAGAACTGGTGGGGCGGGTGAGTATCCGTACCTAGACGCGGAAATGAGTACCTGCGCGGATGGGGTGCGGCTTGTCGGCACGCCAGACTGGGGGCAACGGACAGGGACCCGGCTCGCACCGCCGACACGGGGCGGCAGGTGCGGATCGGGTCTCTCTGGCCGACGGGGTGGGAACACGGCGGAGGCCGGGGCTCGGGGGGATCGAGCCCCGGCCTCGGCCCTTTCCCGTTCCGGACACGAAGCCCGGCCCCGGCCCCGGCCCCGCCTGCGGGTGTGCCGCTGCGCGGTGCGAAGTTCCCCTACCCACCCTTCCACCGTTCCCAGGGCTGCGCCCTGACCCGCCGGTCCCGGGCTGCGCCCGAGGCCCTGGGGCTCCGCCCCAGACCCCGCGCCTCAAACGCCGGTGAGGCTGGATTTCGCTCGGCGTTCGAGGCGCGGGTCCGGGCAGCGCCCGGGGAACGGTGGACGGGCGGGTAGGGGACAGCCCCGCAGGGCCCCGCCCCGGCTTGCCGTCAGCCGCGGCCGCGCAGGGGCAGCCGGGTGCGGAGGCGGGCCGTGGCCGAGGCCGCGCGGCCCGTCAGCGCCGACCACCGGGCCGAGGCCGCCCAGCCGACCCGCGCCGCCGAGCGGGGGAAGAGCAGCGCGCGCAGCCGCGCCCGGCGGGACACGCCGGCGAGGAACCCGGCGCGGGCCAGCAGGACGTCCTGCGCCAGCTCCCCGTAAGGGGGCTCCGACCCCGGCGGGGCATACAGCTCCCGCTCCACCGCGCCCGAGATCCGCCGTACGGCATCGGCCGCCGCCGGATCCAGCCGCCCCAGGGACACCACCCGGTCGGCGGCCCCCCGCGGGGACAGCGCCTCGTCCGGGACGATCCCGACGTCCCACGCCGCGTCGCCCAGCTCCCGCCAGGCGGCCAGGACCTGCCCCGATCCGAGCCGCCGCGCCCGCAGTCGCCCGCGCCACAGGAACGGGAGGAGCGGCAGGGCCAGCAGCAGGATGCCCGCGGCCGTCCAGGCCAGGACCGCGGCCGCCGAGGTGCCGCCGCCGCCCGCGCCGGTGTTCCGCTGCGCCGCGGCCGGACCGCACTCGCCCAGCTTCTTCTGGTCCGCGGGGCAGTCGTCAGCCGTCGAGGGCCCGGCCGAAGGCTGCGCCGCGCTCGCGGACGGGGCCGACGTCGGCGCGCTCGGCTGCGTCTGCGGGGTGGCGGGCCGGCTGTAGTCCGGCACCGCGATGCCCGACCGGGGCGTCGGCTCGAAGCGGGTCCAGCCCACACCCTCGAAGTACAGCTCGGGCCAGGCGTGCGCGTCCCTCATCGAGACGTTGACGACGCCGTCGGACTGCTTCACCCCGGGCGTGAACCCGACCGCGACCCGCGCCGGGATCCCGAGCGTGCGCGCCATCGACGCCATCGAGAAGGCGAAGTGGACGCAGAATCCCTCCTTGTCGGCGAGGAACTTGGCGATGGCCTGCGAGCCCGTACCCGAGGAGACCTTCGTGTCGTAGCGGAACCCGCCGCTCACCGCGAAGTACTCCTGGAGCTTGACCGCCGCCGAGTAGTCGTCCTTCGTGCCGCGCGTCACCTCGCGGGCCGTCTGGACGACGACCGCCGGCAGGTTGTCCGGGACCTTCGTGTACTCGGTCGCGATCTCCGGATTCGCCGCCGGTGCGCTGCGCAGCTGCTCCGCCGTCGGGTTCAGCAGCAGGCTCCGCACCGTGTACTGCACGCCCTGGGCGTTCTGGAACTTGTCCTTGCCCAGCTGGTCCCCGACGAGCGTCCGCCCGGCCGGCTCGAACCGCCACTTCCCGGTGATGTCCACCCCCGTCGCCGGATACGGCATCGGCAGGTAGCGCTGCGCGTACGTCTGCGCCGAGGAGATGAAGGTCTGCACCTCGGTCGCGCCGTTCAGCACGCCGTCGCTCACCCCGGGCGGGTTCGGCATCCGCTTCGGGACGTCCGTCAGGGCGCGCCCCGACGCCTCCCACTTGACGCCGTTGAACTCGTCCAGCGCCAGGATCCGCAGGTACTGCTCGCTGAGCTGCGGGCTGTCCGTGCGGTAGCGCAGCACCACCCGGTTGTCCTGGGTGTTCAGACTGCTCTGCAGGGAGACCAGCGGGTTGACCGCCTGGATCGACGGGCCGAGGCCGTTGCCCTCGCCCTCGCCAGCGCCGCCGCCCGTGCCCAGCACTCCGCTGCCCAGCGAGGGCAGTACCGCCGGCACCGCCAGGGCCAGACCCAGCGCGACCGCGCCGATCCGCCGCCCGGTGCGCACCGGGGCGAGCGCCTGGCCGCCGCTGGAGTATCCGGCCGCCACCTTGCTGCGTGAAGACGGCGCCGCCGCGCCGAAGACCCGGCCCCACTGTGCGAGCCGGTCGCGGCCCTCGGCCAGCAGGAGGAGGAGGTAGCCGCAGCCGGCCAGGAGGAAGGAGACCCAGGAGGCGCCGCCGGAGCCGACCGCGGCGCCCGACAGGCCCGCCGCCACCGAGTACAGCGCGAGCAGCGGGAGCCCGGCCGCGGCGGCCGTCCGTACGGTCACCGCCAGCAGGTCCACCAGCAGCCCGATCAGCAGCACCCCGGACACCAGCAGCAGCCGGATCCCGTCCGTCAGCGGGGCCGGCATCGAGAACTCGTTCACGTCCTGCACGCCCTGCCGGAACAGCGCGCCGAAGTCCGTCACGAGATAGTCCAGCAGCCCGTCGCTTTCGACGGACTGCATCTTCCCGCCGAACAGCAGCATCAGCGCCAGCAGCGATACGAGGACCTGCGCCGCCACGGTCAGCGTCCGGGCCAGCGGCACCCGCCGCGCCCCCGCGCCCACCGCGCTCTGCAGCGCCAGCAGCAGCACCGCCTGCGGCATCCAGCCGCCCGATTCCACCAGCGGGTTCAGCGACCAGGCGGTGAACAGCGTCGCCAGAGCCGCGAAGACCGTCAGTCTCGCCCGCCCGCTCATCCCCAGCCCCCCGCCGAACCCGAACCGCCTGCCGCGCCGATCGGCGCGTTGCCCGCCTGGCGCCACAGCTCCCCGAAGGGCACGCCGGGCGGGGCGGCCAGCGCCGTCCAGCCCGCATCGCGCAGCCCTGCCAGGCGCTCCTCCAGCAGAGGCAGCCCCTGCGCCATGACCGAAGCCAGCCCCGGCGGCCGCCCGGACCAGTCCGCGGAGTCCAGTACGAACGCCACGGCGCCGCCGCCGCGCCGGCACATCTTGGCCGCCAGTCCCGTCTGTACGTCGTCCAGGTCTCCGAAGAAGGCGATGAGGAGCCCGTCCCCGCCCGCTCCGCCGAAGCCGCTGCCGGCGCCGTTGCTGCGCACCGCGTCGCAGGCCCGCGAGAGGCCCGCCCCGTCGGAGTGGCCGACCACCGCGAGGGTGTCCATCATCAGCCCCGCCGCCTCCGCGGACTCCTGCCCGCCGGAGGTGAAGCCGCCGCCCTCGCGGGGCACGCAGTCCCCGGTGTCGGTCAGCAGCCGCACCGAGAAGCCCTGCTCCAGCAGGTGCACCAGGGCCGATGCGGCGGCGGAGACGGCCCACTCGAAGGCCGAGTCGGGGCCGGCGCCCTCGTAGGCGAGGCGCCGGGTGTCCAGCAGCACGGTGGCCCGGCTGCGCTGCGGCTGCTCCTCGCGGCGCACCATCAGCTCGCCGTAGCGGGCGGTGGAGCGCCAGTGCACGCGGCGCAGGTCGTCGCCGCGCCGGTAGCCGCGCGGGATCACGTCGTCCTCGCCCGCCAGGGCCAGCGAGCGTCGGCTGCCGTCGCCGTAGCCCGAGGACTCGCCGGTGAAGCGCACCAGGGGCAGCGCCTCGGTGCGCGGGATGACGGTGAGGGTGTCGTAGGCGGAGAAGGAGCGGGTCAGCTCGACCAGCCCGAAGGGGTCGGTGAGCCGCAGCTGGAGCGGGCCCAGCGGGTAGCGGCCGCGCAGATCGGAGCGGACCCGGTAGGACACCTCGCGGCGGCCGCCCGGCTCCACCCGGTCCAGGACGAAGCGGGGCCGGGGCCCCAGGACGTACGGCACCCGGTCCTGGAGCATCAGCAGCCCGGTCGGCATCCGGGAGGTGTTGTCGAGCCGCAGCTGTACCCGGGCCTCGGATCCGGCGGGCACCCGCATCGGGGTCAGCCGGCGGGTGCCGGAGACCCGGTGGCGGGTGCGGTGCAGGGCCAGGACGCAGAGCAGAGGCAGTACCGCGAGCAGCAGTCCGACCCGGAGCAGCTCGGATTGGCCGAGGACGTACGCGCACAGCCCGGCGGCGATCCCGGCGGCCAGGAAGGACCGGCCGCGCGTGGTCAGCCCGGACAGCGACGCGCGCAGCCCGCCACCATCCTCCGGGCCCCGGCCGCCCGCGCCGTGCGGGGCGCCGGCGCTCATCAGAAGCCCCGGATGCCCGCGCCGGGCGGGATCTCGCCGCGCGAGTGCGCGGCCGGTACGGGGGTGCGCTGGAGGATGTCGGCGACGACCTGCTCGGCGGTGCGCCGGCTCAGCTGGGCCTGCGCGGTGGGCAGCAGCCGGTGCGCGAGCACCGGTCCGGCCAGGGCCTGTACGTCGTCCGGCAGTACGTAGTCCCGGCCGGCCAGTGCGGCGGAGGCCTTCACGGCCCGCAGCAGGTGCAGGGTGGCGCGGGGCGAGGCGCCCAGGCGCAGGTCCGGGTGGCTGCGGGTGGCGGACACCAGGTCGACGACGTAGCGCCGCACGGGCGCGGCCACGTACACCTCGCGGACCGCTTCGATGAGCTTGCCGATGTCGTGGGCGTGCGCGACGGCCGTCAGGTCGTCGAGCGGGGAGAGCCCGCCGTGCACGTCGAGCATCCGGAGCTCGGCCTCGGGGCTGGGGTAGCCCACCGAGACCCGGGCCATGAAGCGGTCGCGCTGGGCCTCGGGGAGGGGATAGGTGCCCTCCATCTCCACCGGGTTCTGGGTGGCGACCACCATGAAGGGGCTCGGCAGCGTGTAGGTGGTGCCGTCGATGGTGACCTGGCGCTCCTCCATCGACTCCAGCAGCGCGGACTGGGTCTTGGGGGAGGCGCGGTTGATCTCGTCGCCGATGACGATCTGCGCGAAGATCGCGCCGGGCTTGAACTCGAACTCCCGGCGCTGCTGGTCGTAGATGCTCACGCCGGTGATGTCCGAGGGCAGCAGGTCCGGGGTGAACTGGATGCGCTGCACCGAACAGTCGATGGACTTGGCGAGGGCCTTGGCCAGCATCGTCTTGCCGACGCCGGGAACGTCCTCGATCAGCAGGTGACCCTCGGCGAGCAGGACGGTCAGCGCGAGGCGGACCACTTCCGGCTTGCCCTCGATCACGCTTTCGATCGATTCCCGCACCTGCTGCGCCGTGCTGGTCAGATCCGCGAGGCTCGCTCGGTCGTCATACGTGGTCACCTGGTTCTCCTCGACCCTTTCCCAGGGCCGGCGCCCCATGGCGCATGACCGGCCCACCCCGAAACACCTCAGAAATCGCGAGCAATCAAGAACGCGAACACCGGCCCGGAAGTCCTTCCGGGTGACGTCTCCCCGCATTCTTGACGGCGCTTGGCCCTGGTGTCACTCAAGAGGTGGGATCGATCTCCCGCAGGAGCCCGGTGTGCACGTCGAAGACGAAGCCTCGCACATCGTCCTTGTGGGGCAGGAAGGGGTTCGTGCGGACCCGCTGCATCGACTGGCGGACGTCCTGGTCCACGTCGCGGAAGGCCTCCACGGCCCAGGCGGGGCGCTGGCCGACCTCGTCCTCCAGCTCGTGCCGGAAGTCCTCGGTCAGGCTTTCGAGACCACAGCCGGTGTGGTGGATGAGTATCACCGTGCGGGTGCCGAGCGCCCGCTGGCTGATGGTGAGGGAGCGGATGGTGTCGTCGGTGACCACCCCGCCGGCGTTGCGGATCGTGTGACAGTCGCCCAGCTCCAGGCCGAGGGCGGCGTGCAGGTCGAGGCGGGCGTCCATACAGGCCACGACGGCCACCTGGAGGACCGGGCGGGCGTCCATGCCGGGGTCGGCGAACTTCGCGGCGTAGGCGCGGTTCGAGTCGACGAGGCGGTCGGTGACGGAGAGCTCCTCGGCGGCCTTGGACGCGGAGGCGGCAGGCAGGGGTACGGAAGTCGTCATGGTTACGACGTTAGTGGTCACAGGGCGTATGAGCATTGAGTGAGGGTGGACAAAGAAGGTCACCTGATCCTGTTGTGAGCTAACCCACAGGAGTGAGGCGCACGGGGCCGTCCGGGTGATTCACGGCTTTTGCCGCTTCGGTCACAGCGGGGCGCACGGCGCGCGGGGCGGTTCGTTGACCGCGGCGACCGTTGCACTAAAGTGACGCGAACCGGCCGGAGCCCGGCCCTGACCGGCCGCCCGGCCCTTTGGTAAGACTCCGCGTGCGCGGCGCGGCGTATGCCTGCCGCGCCGTTATCTGAGAGGGCGCTTTGACTAGCGAGTCCCGACACGTCCCGGTGATGCTCCAGCGGTGCCTGGACCTGTTGGCCCCGGCACTGGAGAGGCCCGGGGCCGTCGTCGTCGACTGCACCCTCGGGCTCGGCGGGCACAGCGAGGCCCTGCTCACCCGGTTCCCCGAGGCCCACCTGATCGGCCTGGACCGCGACAAGGAAGCCCTGCGCCTCTCGGGAGAGCGCCTTGCGCCCTTCGGGGACCGGGTCACCCTCGTCCACGCCATCTACGCCGACCTGGCCGACGTACTGGACGGCCTGCGCATCCCCACCGTCCAGGGCATCCTCTTCGACCTCGGCGTCTCCTCCATGCAGCTGGACGAGGCCGACCGCGGCTTCGCCTACGCGCAGGACGCCCCGCTCGACATGCGGATGGACCAGACGACGGGCATCAGCGCAGCCGAGGTCCTCAACACCTACGCGCCCGGCGAGCTGGTCCGCATCCTGCGCCAGTACGGCGAGGAGAAGCAGGCCAAGCGGATCGTGTCCGCGGTGGTGCGCGAGCGGGACAAGGACCCCTTCACCAACAGCGCGCGCCTCGTCGAACTGATCCGCGACTCGCTGCCGCAGGCGGCCAAGCGGACCGGCGGCAACCCGGCCAAGCGCACCTTCCAGGCCCTGCGCATCGAGGTCAACGGCGAGCTGTCCGGACTGGAGCAGGCGATCCCCGCGGCCGTGGACCGGATCGCGGTCGGCGGCCGGATCGTGGTGCTCTCGTACCAGTCGCTGGAGGACCGCCTCGTCAAGCAGGTCTTCGCGGCCGGCGCGACCTCGACGGCTCCGCCCGGGCTGCCGGTCGTACCGGAGAAGTACCAGCCGAAGCTGAAGCTGCTGACGCGCGGTGCGGAGCTGCCGACCGAGGAGGAGATCGCGCAGAACCGGCGTGCGGCGCCGGCCCGCTGCCGCGGGGTGGAACGCATCCGGGAGGCGCGGCTGTGAAACGCCTGGGGCGGGTGCTGGGGGGACCGGTCGCCGGACAGGCGGCGCGGACCCCGTTCGTCCTGCTGGTCGTGGCGCTGCTCGGCGGCGGGCTGATCAGCCTGCTGCTCCTGAACTCGGCGCTGAACCAGGGCTCCTTCCAGCTGAGCAAGCTGAAGCGGGAGACCACCACGCTCACGGACGAGGAGCAGGCGCTCCAGCGGGACGTGGACGGCTACTCGGCGCCCGACGCGTTGCAGCGGCGGGCGCACGAGCTCGGCCTCGTGCCGGGTGGCAGCCCGGTGTTCATCGGGCCCGACGGCAAGGTCGCCGGGACCGCTTCGCCGGCCGCCGAGCCGCCGCCCCCGTCACCTCCGGCGCCTCCGGCGTCCGCCGCGGCGGTCCCGCCCTCCCCGAGCGGGGCCGTCCCCAGCCCGGCCGGCTCCCCGGACCCGGCCCCCTCGGGCGCCGCCGCTCCGGCCCCCTCCTCCGCGCCGTCGGGCGGCGCCCCCCAGCCCTCCCAGACTCCTGGACGGTGACGTCGTGACGCGTACCCCTGCGGGGCCGGTCCCCTACCCGCCCTTCCCCCGTTCGCCGGGCTCCGCCCGGACCCCTGCCGCGTGCGACGTGCACGTCCAGGCTGACGCCGGCCAGATCCAGCCCCTCCGGCGTTTGAGGAGCGGGGTCCGGGGCGGAGCCCCAGGGGTCCAGGCGCAGCCGGGTTCCGCACAGGCCCAGGGGGTCGCCGCATGAGCCCGCAGGAGCCGCCGCGCCGGCGGGTGCCCGGCCCCGGGCGGCCCCGGCCGGCCGGCGACCGGGCTCGGGCCACCGCCCGGCCGGGCGGGTCCAGGCCCGCCACCCGCCGCCCCGCCCCCGCGAGGAAACCGCACACGATCCGGCTCGGCGCCCCCAAGCCCCGGCTGCGGCTGGTCAGCGTCGGGCTGACGATGGTGATGCTGGTGTTCGTCGTACGGCTGCTCCAGGTGCAGGCCGTCGACGCGTCCGCGTACTCCGCCAAGGCCTCCGAGAACCGCTTCGCCAGCTACACCCTGGCCGCCGAGCGCGGAGAGATCACCGACCGCAAGGGCGTGGCGCTCGCCACCAGCGTGGACGCGTACGACATCACCGCGGACCCGCACATGTTCACCGTGCAGGAGAGCAAGGCCCCCGACGCCCCCGAGCAGGCGGCCGCGCTCCTCGCGCCGATCCTCGGCAAGGACGTCAAGGAGCTCACCGCGCGCCTGAAGACGAAGAACACCCGCTACGTCGTCCTCGCCCGCCGCCAGACCCCCCAGGTCTGGAACCAGATCAAGGACCTCAAGAAGGTCTTCGCCGAGAAGGCGTCCGCCGACAAGAAGAACAACGGCCCCGGCGCCAACGTCCTGGCCGGCGTGTTCAACGAGAACAGCAGCAAGCGCGTGTACCCGAACGGCGACCTCGCCGCCGGGATACTGGGTTACGTCAACGCCGAGGGCAAGGGCGGCGGCGGCCTGGAGTCCTCCCTCGACAAGAAGCTGTCCGGCAAGGACGGCGAGCTCACGTACGCCCAGTCGGGCGGCCGCCGCGTGCCGACCGCAGGGTCCAGCGAGAAGCCCGCCGTGCCCGGCGAGGACATCGAGCTGACCATCGACCGCGACATCCAGTGGGCCGCGCAGAGCGCCATCACCGAGCAGGTCGCCAAGTCGGAGGCCGACCGCGGGTACGTCATCGTCCAGGACACGACCACCGGCGAGGTCCTCGCCATGGCCAACGCCCCGGGCTTCGACCCCAACGACCTCTCCAAGGCCAGCTCCGCCGCCATGGGCAACGCCGCACTGCAGGACGTGTACGAGCCCGGCTCCACCGCCAAGGTGATGTCGATGGCGGCCGTCCTGGAGGAGAAGAAGGCCGGCCCCGACACCCACGTCGAGGTCCCCAACCGGCTGCACCGCGGCGACCGGCTCTTCAAGGACGACATCGACCACCCGACCTGGTACCTGACCCTCAACGGGGTCCTGGCCAAGTCCTCCAACATCGGCACCATCCTGGCCACCGGCCAGCTCGGCCCGACGCAGCCCGAGTCCAACAAGGTCCTGTACTCGTACCTGGACAAGTTCGGCATCGGCCGGCCCACCGGACTCAACTACCCCGGCGAGTCCCGGGGCATCCTCGCCAAGCCCGAGGACTGGTCCACTTCACAGCAGTACACGATCCCCTTCGGCCAGGGCCTGTCCCTCAACGCCATGCAGGCGGCCTCCGTGTACTCGACCATCGCCAACGGCGGGGTCCGCATCGCCCCGACCCTGGTCCGCGGCACCAAGGGCCCCGACGGCCGCTTCACCCCGGCCCCGGCGCCCGCGAAGAACCAGGTGGTCAGCAAGGAGACCGCCAAAACCCTCGCGGCCATGCTGGAGTCGGTGGTCGACGACCAGGAGGGCACCGGCACCAAGGCCCGGATCCCCGGCTACCGGGTCGGCGGCAAGACGGGCACATCCAACCGGGTGGATCCGGCCACCGGCCGCTACAAGGGCTACACCGCTTCCTTCGCGGGCTTCGCACCCGCGGACAACCCCCGCATCACCGTCTACTGCGCCATCCAGAACCCCACCAAGGGCAGTTACTTCGGTGGCCAGATCTGCGGGCCCATTTACAAGAAGGTCATGGAGTTCGCCCTCAAAACCCTCCAGATCGCTCCCACCGGAACCGCTCCCGCCGGTCTCCCGGTCACCTACGAACCCGGCGCGCAGCCCGGCCCCCGGCCGAGCCCGCAGCCGGGCCAGTGACCGCCGCCCCGGCCGGCCCGCCCCAGAAAAGCGTGAGGCACCATCAGTGACAACGATCACCCCCGAATCCGGGAACCACGCGTCCGGCGCCCCCGAGGTCGGGCCCTCGCTTCGCGAGCGGCCCGCCGGGCCCGGTACGCTCACCGCCGTGCCCCACGCTGATCAGCCCAGAACCACCCAGAATGACGCACCGGCAGCGCCGCCGGGAGCGCCACGCCCCCTGTCCGTCCGCCCGACTCCCCTCGGCGAGCTGGCGGAGCTGCTGGGAGTGGAAACCCCCGGCGCGCAGACGCGGATCACCGGCATCACGCACGATTCGCGTGCCGTGCGCCCCGGAGACCTGTACGCGGCCCTGCCGGGCGCCAAGCTGCACGGCGCGGACTTCGCCGCGCAGGCGGCCGCCCTCGGCGCCGCCGCCGTGCTGACCGACCCGGCCGGCGCGGAGCGCGCCGCGGCCACCGGCCTCCCGGTCCTCGCCGTCGCCGACCCGCGCGGCCGGATGGGAGAACTGGCCGCCGCGGTCTACGGACGGCCGGGCGAGGCCCTGCTCCAGATCGGCATCACCGGCACCTCCGGCAAGACCACCACGGCGTACCTCGTCGAGGGCGGACTGCGCGGCGGCGGACGCAAGACGGGGCTCATCGGCACCGTCGAGATGCGCGTCGGCGACGAGCGCATCAAGTCCGAGCGCACCACCCCCGAGGCCACCGACCTGCAGGCGCTGTTCGCGGTCATGCGCGAACGCGGCGTCGAGGCCGTCGCCATGGAGGTCTCCAGCCACGCCCTGGTGCTCGGCCGGGTCGACGGCTGCGTCTTCGACGTGGCCGTCTTCAACAACCTGAGCCCGGAGCACATGGAGTTCCACACCGACATGGAGGACTACTTCCAGGCCAAGGCGCAGCTCTTCACCGAGCGCCGCGCCCGCCTCGGCGTGGTCAACATCGACGACGAGTACGGCCGCCGCCTGGCCAAGGAGTCGCCGATCCCGGTCGTGACCTTCTCCGCCGCGGGCGACCCGGCGGCCGACTGGCGCGCCGAGGACGTGGTCTCGCGCCACATGGACTCGACCCTGACCCTGGTGGGTCCCGCGGGCGAGCGGGTCACGGCCACCGCCCCGCTCCCCGGCCCGTTCAACGTGGCCAACACCGTCGCCGCCATCGTCACGCTCGCCGCCGCCGGCCTCGACCCGCAGACCGCCGCCGACGGCGTCGCCGCGGTCCCGGGGGTGCCCGGCCGGCTGGAGCGGGTCGACGCGGGACAGCCGTACCTGGCCGTCGTGGACTACGCGCACAAGACGGACGCCGTCGAATCGGTCCTGCGGGCCCTGCGCGAGGTCACCACCGGCAAGCTGCACGTGGTCATCGGCTGCGGCGGCGACCGCGACACCACCAAGCGGGCCCCGATGGGCGCCGCGGCCGCCCGGTTCGCCGACACCGCCGTACTGACCTCCGACAACCCGCGCTCCGAGGACCCCCTCGTGATCCTCGCCGCCATGTTCCGCGGCGCCGTGTCCGTCCCCACCGCCGAGCGGGGCGCCGTCCTCGTCGACGCCGACCGCGCGGCGGCCATCGCCGCCGCCGTCGCGCGCGCCGAGCCGGGCGACACCGTCCTGGTGGCCGGCAAGGGCCACGAGCAGGGCCAGGACACGGCGGGCGTCGTACGCCCCTTCGACGACCGCGCGGTCCTGCGCGCGGCCATCGAGACCCAAGCAGGCCAGCGTCCCCGACAGGCCGAGGTGAACCAGTGATCGCCCTTTCCCTCGCCGAGATCGCCGACATCATCGGCGGGCAGCCCCACGACATACCGGATCCGTCCGTCATGGTCACCGGTCCCGTGGTCTACGACTCCCGCGAGGTCCAGGCAGGCAGCCTGTTCGCCGCCTTCGTCGGGGAGCGGGTGGACGGCCACGACTACGCCGAACGCGCCCTGGCCGCCGGAGCGGTGGCTGTCCTCGCGACCCGGCCCGTCGGCGTCCCGGCCATCGTCGTCCCCGACGTGGTGGCCGCCCTCGGCGCGCTCGCCCGAGCCGTCGTCGAACGGCTGGGCACCGACGTCGTGGCCCTCACCGGCTCCGCCGGCAAGACCTCCACCAAGGACCTGATCGCCCAGGTCCTGCAGCACCACGCGCCGACCGTGTGGACCCCCGGAAACCTCAACAACGAGATCGGCCTGCCGATCACGACGCTGCGGGTCACCGAGGACACGCAGCACCTGGTCCTGGAGATGGGCGCCCGCGGCATCGGCCACATCGCCTACCTCACCGGACTGACGCCCCCGCGCATCGGCCTGGTCCTCAACGTCGGCACTGCGCACATCGGGGAGTTCGGCGGCCGGGAGCAGATCGCGCAGGCCAAGGGCGAGCTCGTCGAGGCCCTGCCGTCCGAGGCGGAGGGCGGCATCGCCGTCCTCAACGCCGATGACCTGCTGGTACGTGCCATGGCCGGGCGCACGAAGGCCCGTACGGTGCTCTTCGGCGAGGCCGAGGACGCCGACATCAGGGCCACCGAAGTCCGGATGACGGACAGGGGACAGCCTTCCTTCACATTGCGAACACCGACCGGGTGCAGCGACGTGACCTTGCGGCTGTACGGTGAGCACCACGTGTCGAACGCGCTCGCCGCGGCCGCCGTCGCCCACGTACTGGGCATGTCCGTCGAGGAGATCGCCACCGCGCTCTCCGGGGCGGGCAGCCTGTCCCGGTGGCGGATGGAGGTCACCGAGCGGGCGGACGGCGTGACGATCGTCAACGACGCCTACAACGCAAACCCCGAGTCCATGCGGGCCGCACTGCGCGCACTCGCCGCGATGGGCGGTGCCGGCAAGGCGAACGGGGGCCGCACGTGGGCGGTGCTCGGCCCGATGGCCGAGCTCGGAGACGACGCGCTCGCCGAGCACGACGCGGTCGGACGACTTGTCGTCCGGCTCAACGTGAGCAAGCTGGTCGCGGTCGGGGGCAGGGAAGCCTCCTGGCTGCAACTGGGCGCATATAACGAGGGTTCGTGGGGTGAGGAGTCGGTGCTCGTGTCCGACGCGCAGGCGGCGGTCGACCTGTTGCGCAGTGAACTGCGCCCGGGAGACGTCGTGCTGGTGAAGGCTTCCAGGTCAGCCGGCCTGGAGCGGGTGGCCCAGGCCCTGCTCGACGGCGAGGTCGCCGGCCGATGAGGCAGATCCTGTTCTCCGGAGTCATCGGACTCTTCCTCACGCTCATCGGCACCCCGCTGCTGATCAAGGGTCTGGCCCGCAAGGGCTACGGCCAGTTCATCCGGGACGACGGGCCGCGCGGTCACGCCGGGAAGAAGGGCACGCCCACCATGGGCGGCATCTCCTTCATCCTGGCCACGCTGATCGCGTACGCCCTCACCAAGGTGATCACCGGAAGCCAGCCGACCTTCTCGGGCCTCCTCGTCCTCCTGCTGATGGCGGGCATGGGCGTGGTGGGCTTCCTCGACGACTACATCAAGATCGTCAAGCAGCGTTCGCTCGGTCTGCGGGCCAAGGCCAAGATGGCCGGCCAGCTGATCGTCGGCATCGCCTTCGCGGTGCTCGCGCTGCAGTTCAAGGACGCGCGCGGACTCGCCCCCGCCTCCACCAAGCTGTCGTTCGTCACGGACTTCGGCTGGTCGATCGGCCCGGTGCTGTTCGTGGTCTGGGCGCTGTTCATGATCCTGGCGATGTCCAACGGCGTGAACCTCACCGACGGTCTCGACGGCCTGGCCACCGGCGCCGCCGTGATGGTCTTCGGTGCCTACACCTTCATCGGCGTCTGGCAGTACCAGGAGTCCTGCGCCAACGCGCAGACCCTGACCAACCCGGCCGCCTGTTTCGAGGTGCGCGACCCACTGGACCTCGCGGTCGTCGCCGCCGCCCTGATGGGTGCCTGCTTCGGCTTCCTGTGGTGGAACACCTCGCCCGCCAAGATCTTCATGGGCGACACCGGATCGCTGGCCCTCGGCGGCGCGCTCGCCGGCCTGGCGATCTGCTCCCGCACGGAGTTCCTGATGGCGCTCCTCGGCGGCCTCTTCGTCCTGATCACCATGTCGGTCGTCATCCAGGTCGGCTCCTTCAAGCTGACCGGCAAGCGCGTCTTCCGGATGGCACCGCTGCAGCACCACTTCGAACTCAAGGGGTGGTCGGAAGTCCTGGTCGTCGTCCGGTTCTGGATCATCCAGGGCATGTGCGTGATCGTGGGCCTCGGAGTCTTCTACGCGGGATGGGCAGCCGACAAGTGACCGCCTGGCACGGCAAGAACATCACCGTCGCCGGCCTCGGCGTGAGCGGCATCAGCGCCGCACGCGCCCTGGCCGGCCTCGGCGCGGTCGTCACCGTCGTGGACGGCGGCGACAGCGAGGGCCACCGGGCACGGGCCGCGGAGCTGGAGGCGGCGGGCATCTCCGTACGCCTGGGCGACGCGCAGACCCTGCCCGAGGGCGCCGAACTGGTCGTCACCTCGCCCGGCTGGAAGCCCGACAGCCCGCTGTTCGCGGCGGCCGCCGAGGCCGGTGTGGACGTCGTGGGCGACGTGGAGATCGCCTGGCTGCTGCGCGGTCCGGACGCCGCCCCCTGGCTGGCGATCACCGGCACCAACGGCAAGACCACCACCACCCAGATGCTCGCGTCGATCCTGAAGGCCGCCGGCCTCCGGACGGCGGCCGTCGGCAACATCGGCACCCCGATCATCGACGTGGTCCTCGGTGAGGAGCGGTACGACGTACTCGCCGTCGAGCTCTCCAGTTACCAGCTGCATTGGGCGCCCTCGGTGCGCCCCCACTCGGCGGCCGTCCTGAACCTGGCCCCGGACCACCTCGACTGGCACGGCTCGATGGAGGCGTACGCCGCCGACAAGGGCCGGATCTACGAGGGCAACACGGTGGCCTGCGTCTACAACGCTGCGGACAAGGCCACCGAGGACCTGGTCGTCGAGGCGGACGTGGAAGAGGGCTGCCGGGCCATCGGCTTCACCCTCGGCGCCCCCGGCCCCTCCATGTTCGGCGTCGTCGACGGCATCCTCGTCGACCGGGCCTTCGTGGAGAACCGGCAGAAGAACGCCCAGGAACTCGCCGAGGTCGCGGACGTCAACCCGCCGGCCCCGCACAACATCGCCAACGCCCTCGCCGCCGCAGCCCTGGCCCGCGCCTTCGGCGTGGAGCCGCGCGCCGTCCGCGACGGACTGCGCGACTTCCGCCCGGACGCCCACCGGGTCAGCCACGTGGACGAGGTGGGCGGGGTCACGTACGTCGACGACTCCAAGGCCACCAACACCCACGCCGCGGAAGCCTCCCTGGCGGCCTTCGAGCCGGTGGTCTGGATCGCCGGCGGCCTCGCCAAGGGCGCGACCTTCGACGAGCTCGTACAGAAGGCCGCGAAGCGGCTGCGGGGCGTCGTGCTGATGGGCGCCGACCGGGTCCTGATCGCCGAGGCACTGGCGCGACACGCCCCGGAGGTCCCGGTCGTGGACCTCGCACGGACCGACACTGGGGCGATGCTCGCGGCGGTCCGGGAAGCGGCCCGGCTGGCGGAGCCCGGCGACACGGTTCTGCTGGCACCTGCCTGTGCCTCGATGGACATGTTCGCGAACTACAGCAAGCGTGGGGACGCGTTCGCCGACGCGGTGCGCGAACTGGCCGCCGAGCAGGCCTAGGTCCGGCTCGATCCAGGGCAGGTTCCCTCCGGCCGACCGGCTGCTCGCCTCGTACGAGTTGGAGGGGAAGATCACAGATGCCGGCCAAGCAAGTGCTGCCGGGGCGGCGGCCGTCCGCCGACAAGACCGCCAGGGCTGCCCAGACCGCCAAAGAGGGCAAGGGCGCCAAACCCGGCGCGCCCAGAGCCGGTAGGGGAGTGCTGGGCCGCGGACGCCCCGCGGCGCGTCCCGGGCGGCCCGCCGGGGGCGGCCCGCTGACCCGGCTGCGGCGCACGCAACGGCAGCTGCGCCGGGCCTGGGACCGGCCCCTCACGGCGTATTACCTGATCTTCGGCAGCTCGCTGCTCATCACCGTGCTCGGCCTGGTGATGGTCTACTCGGCCTCCATGATCAAGGCGCTCCAGCTCGGCCTGGGCGACGCGTACTTCTTCAAGAAGCAGTTCCTGGCGGCCGCGATCGGCACCGGACTGCTGCTGATCGCCTCCCGGATGCCCGTCAAACTCCACCGGGCACTGTCCTATCCGGTGCTCACCGGCACGCTCTTCCTGATGGTCCTGGTCCAGGTGCCCGGGATAGGGGTGTCGATCAACGGCAACCAGAATTGGATCTCCCTTGGTGGTCCGTTCATGCTCCAGCCCAGTGAGTTCGGCAAACTGGCCCTCATCCTCTGGGGAGCCGACCTGCTGGCGCGCAAGGGCGACAGGGACCTGCTGAGCCAGTGGAAACACCTGCTGGTGCCGCTGGTCCCGGTCACCTTCCTGCTGCTCGGGCTCATCATGCTGGGCGGGGACATGGGCACCGCGATGATCCTCGGAGCCATCCTGTTCGGCCTGTTGTGGCTGGCCGGAGCCCCGACGCGGATGTTCGCGGCGGTCCTGGCCTTCGTGGGCGTGCTCGTCGCCCTGCTCATCAAGACCAGCCCGCACCGCATGGACCGGCTCCAGTGCATCGGAGTGACCGAGCTGCCCGAAAACGGCCTGTGCTGGCAGGCCGTCCACGGAATCTACGCCCTCGCATCGGGCGGATGGTTCGGTTCCGGACTGGGTGCCAGTGTGGAAAAATGGGGGCAACTGCCAGAGGCCCACACCGACTTCATCTTCGCCATCACCGGTGAGGAACTGGGGCTGGCGGGGACGCTGTCGGTGCTCGCCCTGTTCGCGGCCCTAGGCTATGCGGGTATCCGCGTGGCCGGACGCACGGAGGACCCCTTCGTACGGTTTGCCGCGGGAGGCGTGACCACCTGGATCACGGCGCAAGCCGTGATCAACATCGGTGCGGTGCTCGGTCTGCTGCCGATCGCCGGGGTCCCGCTCCCGCTGTTCTCCTACGGCGGGTCGGCCCTGCTGCCGACCATGTTCGCGGTCGGACTTCTCATCGCCTTCGCGCGGGAGGAGCCGGCGGCACGGGCGGCGCTCGCGATGCGGAGGCCCAAGAACGGCCGGCCGCGGACCGGGCAGAGATGGAAGTCGATGAGACGGCGCGTCAAGAAGCGTCCGTCCGGAGAGCGGTGAATTTCGGTGCATGTCGTACTCGCCGGTGGGGGGACCGCCGGCCACATCGAGCCGGCGCTGGCCCTCGCGGACGCCCTGCGCAGGCAGGACCCTTCCGTGGGCATCACCGCCCTCGGCACCGAACGCGGACTCGAAACCCGCCTGGTGCCCGAGCGCGGCTACGAGCTGGGACTGATCCCGGCCGTCCCGTTGCCCCGTAGGCCCACGCCCGAGCTGATCACCGTCCCAGGACGGCTGCGCGGCACCATCAAGGCCGCGGAGGAGATCCTCCTGCGCACCAAGGCCGACTGCGTCGTCGGATTCGGCGGCTACGTGGCCCTGCCCGGCTACCTCGCGGCCAAGCGCCTCGGGGTGCCGATCATCGTCCACGAGGCCAATGCCCGGCCCGGACTGGCCAACAAGATCGGATCCCGGTACGCGTTCGCCGTCGCGGTCTCCACCCCCGACAGCAAGCTGCGCGGCGCCCGCTACGTGGGCATCCCGCTGCGCCGCTCCATCTCCACCCTCGACCGGGCACTGGTCCGCCCGGAGGCGCGCGCCGCCTTCGGCCTGGACCCCAACCTGCCCACGCTGCTGGTCTCCGGCGGCTCGCAGGGCGCTCGCCGCCTCAACGAGGTGATCGAGCAGGTCGCGCCGACCCTTCAGCGCTCCGGCGTCCAGATCCTGCACGCGGTCGGTCCGAAGAACGAACTGCCGCGTGTCGACAACATGCCCGGGATGCCGCCGTATGTGCCGGTACCGTACGTGGACCGGATGGATCTCGCGTACGCCGCCGCCGACATGATGCTCTGCCGCGCGGGCGCGATGACCGTCGCCGAACTGTCCGCCGTCGGGCTGCCCGCCGCCTACGTCCCGCTGCCGATCGGCAACGGCGAACAGCGGCTCAACGCCCAGCCGGTGGTCAAGGCCGGCGGCGGCCTGCTCGTGGACGACGCGGAACTGACGCCCCAGTGGGTGCTCAGCCAGGTCCTCCCGGTGCTCGCCGACCCGCACCGGCTGTACGAGATGTCCCGCGCCGCCGCCGAGTTCGGCCGCCGGGACGCGGACGAGCTGCTCGTCGGCATGGTGTACGAGGCGATCGCAGCCAACAGAGCCCGCTGAGGCGGGAAGCACCGACGCAGGAGGCACAGGAGTGGCCGGAGCGAGCACCGCGCAGCGTGGCGGTCCGGGAGCCGCCGGGAAGGGCTCCGGCCCCCTCAAGCGGCTGGGGAGCCCGAAGGCCCCCAAGTCGCCGAAGCCGCCCAAGGGGCCCGGCCCCGGGGGACCCGGCGGGCCGCGCCCCGGCGGGCGGCTCCCGGGCGGGCTGCGCCGGGGGCCCCTCGTGGTCGCCGGCGTGGTCCTCGCGCTGCTCCTGGCCGCCGGCTGCACCTGGGTGCTCTACGGGTCCTCCTGGCTCCGGGTCGAGAAGGTCACCGCCACCGGTACCGAGGTCCTGACCCGGGACCAGGTGCTGGCGGCGGCGGGCGTTCCCGTCGGGGCACCTCTGGTGTCCGTGGACACCGACGAGATCGAAGCCCGGCTCCGCGGTCGCCTGCCCCGTATCGATTCGGTCGATGTGGTGCGGGCCTGGCCGCACGGAATCGGGTTGAAGGTGACGGAACGCAAGCCCGTTCTGCTCATCAAGAAGGACGCGCAGTTCGTGGAAGTGGACGATTCCGGTGTGCGATTCGACACGGTCGGACAAGCACCGGCGGGCGTTCCGCTCCTCGAACTGAGCTCCCAGCAGTCTCCGAGCGGCCGCCGTTTCGACGAGGAACGGCTGCTGCGCGAGGCCGTCCACATCGCCGGCGTCCTCCCGGAATCCGTCCGCAAGGAGACCGTGCAGGTCAAGGTCCGGTCCTACGACTCGGTGGTACTGGAGTTGACCGGCGGCCGGTCGGTGGTCTGGGGGAGCGGCGAACAGGGCGAGGCGAAGGGGCGTGCGCTGACGGCGCTCCTGAAGGCCTCGCCCAAGGCTGACCGATTCGACGTGAGCGTCCCCACCGCCCCGGCGGTGTCCGGTAGTTGACGTCTGGTCGAACAGCGTCGCACCCTGGTTGGCCACCGATACGGGTGATCACATAGGGTGAAAAGAAAAACGGGAGGTTCGGCGTGTTCGTTGAACACGCGCTACTTGTCGACTTAGTGTCCTGTTCGGAAGAGTCCAAGGAACAGACACACTCATAACCCTAAACTTCAGGGTTAGGGTTCGGGTCGGCGTGTACGAACCGTCCCAATTTCGGCATCAGTCGTCGCACCGCAGGCCCGCGAGGCGAACGACACGTAACTCGAGGCGAGAGGCCTTCGACGTGGCAGCACCGCAGAACTACCTCGCAGTCATCAAGGTCATCGGTGTCGGCGGCGGTGGTGTCAATGCCATCAACCGAATGATCGAGGTCGGTCTCAAGGGCGTCGAGTTCATCGCCATCAACACAGACGCCCAGGCGCTGTTGATGAGCGACGCCGACGTCAAGCTCGACGTCGGCCGGGAACTCACCCGGGGTCTCGGCGCCGGCGCCAACCCCGATGTCGGCCGCAAGGCGGCAGAGGACCACCGCGAGGAGATCGAGGAGGTCCTCAAGGGGGCCGACATGGTCTTCGTCACCGCCGGCGAAGGCGGCGGCACCGGAACGGGCGGCGCACCCGTCGTCGCCAACATCGCGCGTTCGCTGGGCGCCCTGACGATCGGTGTGGTCACCCGACCGTTCACCTTCGAGGGCCGGCGCCGCGCGAACCAGGCCGAGGACGGCATCGCCCAGCTCCGCGAGCAGGTCGACACCCTCATCGTCATCCCCAACGACCGCCTGCTGTCCATCTCGGACCGCCAGGTCAGCGTCCTCGATGCCTTCAAGTCGGCGGACCAGGTCCTG
Organism: Streptomyces sp. NPDC058289; assembly: GCF_042880975.1. Lineage (NCBI taxonomy): Bacteria > Bacillati > Actinomycetota > Actinomycetes > Kitasatosporales > Streptomycetaceae > Streptomyces > Streptomyces sp. NPDC058289. Next base: position 4,722 of record NZ_JBHVYI010000056.1, on the reverse strand, counting down.
CTGTCCGGCGTCCAGGGCATCACCGATCTCATCACGACCCCGGGTCTGATCAACCTCGACTTCGCGGACGTCAAGTCCGTGATGTCCGAGGCGGGCTCGGCCCTGATGGGCATCGGCTCGGCCCGCGGCGACGACCGCGCGGTGGCCGCAGCCGAGATGGCGATCTCCTCGCCGCTGCTGGAAGCGTCCATCGACGGTGCCCGCGGCGTGCTGCTCTCCATCTCCGGTGGCTCGGACCTCGGTCTCTTCGAGATCAACGAGGCCGCGCAGCTGGTGAGCGAGGCCGCGCACCCCGAGGCGAACATCATCTTCGGAGCCGTCATCGACGACGCGCTCGGCGACGAGGTGCGGGTCACCGTCATCGCGGCCGGGTTCGACGGCGGACAGCCCCCGGCCCGCCGCGACAACGTCATCGGCGCGGCCTCCACCAAGCGCGAGGAGCCGGCCCCGGCTCCGGTCCGTGCCGCCGAGCCGGCCCGTCCGGCCTTCGGCGGACTCGGCTCGGTCACCCCGCGCGAGGAGCCGGTCCGCAGCGAGCCGGTCCCGGTCGCCGAGGCTCCGGCCCCGCAGGTCCCGACGGCCCGGCCGTACCAGGACAGCCCGGCCGAGGAACTGGACGTTCCGGACTTCTTGAAGTGACCCTGGAGCAGTACAGCGAGAGCGGCGCCCACTTCGCCTTCACCGACCGGTGGGGCGGGGTGAGCGCCGTTCCGTACGAGGAGCTCAATCTCGGCGGCGCGGTCGGAGACGACCCGGCCGCCGTTCGTGCGAACCGGGCCGCCGCGGCGAAGGCGCTGGGCATCGCGCCGGACCGGGTGGTCTGGATGAACCAGGTGCACGGCCGGGACGTGGCGGTGGTCGACGGCCCGTGGGGCCCGGACCGGGAGGAGATCCCGGCGGTGGACGCGGTGGTGACCGCCCGTCGGGGTCTCGCCCTCGCGGTCCTCACCGCCGACTGCACGCCCGTCCTGCTGGCCGACCCGGTCGCCGGCATCGCGGGAGCCGCCCACGCCGGGCGGCCCGGGCTGGTCGCCGGAGTCGTGGGCGCCGCCGTCGAGGCGATGGTCTCGCTCGGAGCGGACCCCGCACGCATGGTGGCCCGTACCGGACCGGCGGTGTGCGGACGGTGTTACGAGGTTCCCGCCGAGATGCGGGCGGCGGTCGCCGAGGTGGTGCCGGCCGCGTACGCCGAGACGAGCTGGGGGACACCGGCCGTCGACGTGGTGGCGGGAGTGCACGCCCAGCTCGCGGAGGCGGGGGTGGCCGACATCGAGCGGTCCCCGTTCTGCACACTGGAGTCGCGGGACCACTTCTCGTACCGCCGCGACCGGATGACCGGGCGGCTTGCCGGATATGTCTGGTTGGACTGAAGAATGACGGATCGTAAGTCCGAGCTCGCCTCGAACCTCGCGCAGGTGGAGGAGCGGATCGGGGTCGCCTGCGCGGCCGCCGGGCGCAAGCGGGAAGAGGTGACCCTCATCGTGGTCACCAAGACCTACCCGGCGAGCGACGTACGACTGCTGGCGGACCTGGGTGTCCGTCACGTGGCGGAAAACCGGGACCAGGATGCGGCCCCCAAGGCCGAGGCCTGTGCGGATCTGCCCCTCACCTGGCACTTCGTCGGCCAGTTGCAGACGAACAAAGTCCGTTCGGTGGCGGGATACGCGCACCTCGTGCAGTCCGTCGACCGCCCCAAGCTCGTCACGGCCCTCTCGGCGGCCGCGGAAGGCGCCGGACGGGAACTGGGCTGCCTGGTGCAGATCGCCCTCGACGCCGAGTCGGGCGAACGAGGGGCCCGCGGCGGAGCGGCGCCCGAACAGCTCGCCGAGTTGGCGGACCTCGTGGCCGCGGCTCCCGGACTGCGCATCGACGGACTCATGACGGTCGCTCCGCTGGCCGGGCGCTACGCGGGACGCGAACAAGCCGCCTTCGACCGGCTGGTGGAATTGTCATCCCGCCTGCGCGCGGACCATCCGGCTGCCACGATGGTGTCGGCCGGGATGAGCGCAGACCTGGAACAGGCCGTTGCGGCCGGTGCGACACATGTACGCGTCGGCACTGCGGTACTCGGCGCGAGACCCCGGCTCGGGTAACGTCGCGAAGAAAGTCGGACCACAGCAGAAAATATGGTCATTTCCGCTGATGAGCGGACAGGCCACGTGGATCGCGGGCAGTTGGTGACATTCGTGACACGGCGAGACACCTGCGACAGGGCGATCCACCACAGAGCGGAGGACTCAGAGAATGGCCGGCGCGATGCGCAAGATGGCGGTCTACCTCGGCCTCGTGGAGGACGACCGGTACGACAACCCGGGGTACGACCCCGACGACGAGTTCGAACCCGAGCCGGAGCCGGAGCGGTCGCGCGAGCGGGACCGTCGACAGCAACCCGTTTCGCACCAATCGCCCGTATCGGACGAACCGGTACGAATTGCCCAGCCCCCGGCGCCAAGAGAACCCCTCCCAATGCCGGTTGAAAACGGACGTCCCGCGCGAATCGCCCCCGTGGCGTCCATCACACCCGAACGCTCGAATCTGGAGAAGAACGCCCCCGTGATCATGCCCAAGGTCGTCTCCGAGCGGGAGCCGTACCGCATCACGACGCTGCACCCCCGGACCTACAACGAGGCCCGTACCATCGGGGAACACTTCCGTGAGGGCACTCCGGTGATCATGAATCTCACGGAGATGGACGACACGGACGCGAAGCGTCTGGTCGACTTCGCCGCCGGTCTCGTCTTCGGTCTGCACGGCAGCATTGAACGCGTGACACAGAAGGTGTTCCTGCTGTCTCCTGCTAACGTCGATGTCACGGCGGAGGACAAGGCCCGCATCGCGGAGGGCGGGTTCTTCAACCAAAGCTAGACCGATCCGTCAGATACGGGACCGGGTACAGGGCGGAAGCAGGGGAGAGGGAAGCGCGGGATGGGCGTAGCACTGCAAGTGGTTTACATCGCGCTGATGTGCTTCCTCATCGTGCTGATCTTCCGACTGGTCATGGACTACGTGTTCCAGTTCGCACGTTCATGGGCGCCCGGCAAGGCGATGGTGGTCGTTCTGGAGGCCACCTACACTGTCACCGATCCACCGCTCAAGCTCCTTCGGCGGCTCATCCCGCCGTTGCGTCTCGGGGGCGTGGCACTCGACCTGTCCTTCTTCGTTCTGATGATCATCGTTTACATCCTCATCAGTTTCGTGAGCACCGCTGCGAGAAGCGTGTGAACGATGAGCTTCCCCGCAGGCGCGGGGACAGTCCCGATACGGTCCTGCCGACTGCCGACGACTACGTAGAGGTGAAGAAGACATGCCGCTGACTCCCGAGGACGTGCGGAACAAGCAGTTCACGACCGTCCGCCTGCGAGAAGGCTATGACGAGGACGAGGTCGACGCCTTCCTCGACGAGGTCGAGTCCGAACTGACGCGCCTGCTGCGCGAGAACGAGGACCTGCGCGCCAAGCTGGCGGCCGCCACGCGTGCCGCTGCGCAGAACCAGCAGCAGCAGGGCATGCGCAAGCCCGAGCCCCAGGACCAGCGTGGCCCCGGCGCCCCCGTGCCCGCGGCCATATCCGGCCCCCCGCAGCAGCAGCCCCCGATGGGTCAGCCGCAGCTCCAGGGTGGCCCGCCCCAGCTTCCGGCCGGCCCCGGTGGGCACGGTCCGCAGGGTCCCGGCCCGATGGGCAACCCCATGCAGCAGCACACCATGGGTGGGCAGCAGCAGATGGGTCAGCAGGGAATGCAGCAGGGCATGGGCCAGCAGGGTCCCGGCCCGATGGGCAACCCCATGCAGCAGCAGTCCATGGGTGGCCAGAACCCGCTCGGCCAGCAGATGGGCCAGCCGATGGGTCAGCAGATGCAGCCGATGGGCCAGCAGATGCAGCCCATGGGTCAGCAGATGCACCAGCAGCAGCCGCAGCAGCTTCCGCAGCAGGGTCCCGGTGGCGACAGCGCCGCCCGCGTCCTGTCGCTCGCGCAGCAGACCGCCGACCAGGCGATCGCGGAGGCCCGCTCCGAGGCCAACAAGATCGTCGGCGAGGCCCGGTCGCGCGCCGAGGGCCTGGAGCGGGACGCCCGCGCCAAGGCCGACGCGCTGGAGCGGGACGCGCAGGAGAAGCACCGCGTCGCGATGGGCTCCCTGGAGTCCGCCCGCGCCACGCTGGAGCGCAAGGTCGAGGACCTGCGGGGCTTCGAGCGTGAGTACCGCACCCGTCTGAAGTCCTACCTGGAATCGCAGCTGCGTCAGCTGGAGACGCAGGCCGACGACTCGCTGGCTCCGCCGCGGAACCCCGCCGGTCCCGCGCTGCCGCCGTCGCCGACCCCGTCGATGGCTCCGGCCGGTGCGATGCACTCCATGGGCGGTCCGTCGATGGGTGGCCCGTCGCCGATGGGCGGTCCGTCGCCGATGTCCCCCTCCTACGGTGGTGGCCAGCAGCAGATGTCCCCGGCGATGACGCAGCCGATGGCTCCGGTGCGGCCGGCTGGTCCGCAGCCGATGCAGCAGGCGCCGTCTCCCATGCGGGGCTTCCTGATCGACGAGGACGACAACTAAGCGGTAGCCGTCGGCAGACGGTTCGGGCCGGGCCCGGTTCCCCTTCGGGGGCACCGGGCCCGGCCCGTTTCCGTACCCGGGCGGTACGAGGCCCCCGCGGGCCGGGCGGTCGGGCCCTGCGGGGGCCGTCCCCTACCCGCCCTTCCACCGTTCCCTGGGGCTCCGCCCCAGACCCC
>NZ_JBHVYI010000055.1:0-62286 GCF_042880975.1 Streptomyces sp. NPDC058289 | reverse complement strand
TGCCCGCCCGCCCGGCCCCCGGCGGTGGGGGGTGGTCCGGGCCGGGGGTCCCCGCCCCCCCCGCCCCGGGGGGGCCGGGGGGGGCCTGGGCGCCCGCCGCCGGACGAGGCGGTGGAGGCGCTGCGCCGCGCGCACGACCCGCAGGCGGAGCGCTGGCCCGCGCACGTGAACCTGCTCTTCGGCTTCGTACCGGAGTCCTCCTTCGAGGCGGCGCTGCCCCTGCTGGCCGAAGCGGCCGCGGAAACGGCCCCGTTCACGGCGCGCCTGGAGGGCGTGTACGGCTTCGGCCCGACCTTGTGGCTGGACCCGGCCGCGGCCGGTGACGCGCCGTGGCAGGCGATGCGGCGGGCCCTGGCGGCGCGGTTCCCGGGCTGCCCGGGCCGGGCCGAGGGCTTCACACCACACCTGACCCTGGGCCGCAGCCCCGACCCCCGGCGCGCGGAACGCGAGTTCGCGGCGCGCCTCGGCGAGGGCCGCTCGGCCCGCGTGGCCTCGCTCGCCGTGCTGTCCCGGCGCGGGGACGGCCCGATGGAGATCCGCGCCACGGTGGAGCTCGGCACCGGAACAACCCACTGGACCCCCGACCCGACGCGCCCCGCGCCGCCCGGGCCGGGCGACGCGGGGTCGGCGGGCGCCAGGGGTGGGGCCGAGGCCGACGCCGCGGACCTCGCCGCGCGGATCGCCGCGGCGCTGCCCGAGGGGGTCGTGTGCGTGGCCGGCTCGCGCCGGATGGGGTGTGCGGGGGCGGGCTCCGATCTGGACCTGGTCGTGGCCCTGCCCGGCGCCGTCGACTTGGCGGGAGTGCGGGCGCGGGTCGCGTCGGCCCTCCCCGAGGCCGAGCGGCTCCGCGAGGTGACCGGCGCCCGGGTGCCGGGCCTGCGGCTCGGCGTCGCCGGGCTGGACGTGGACCTGGTGGTGGTCGCCACCGGGTCGGTGCCGCCGGAGCGGGCCGTCGCCCGGCGGGCGGAGCTGGGCGAGGCCGCGGCGGTGGCGCTGAGTGCGGTGAGCGACGCCGAGGCGGTACGGGACTTCGTGGGCCCGGAGCACGCGGCGTTCGCGCTGCTGGCGCGCGAGGTCAAGGCCTGGGCCCGGTCCCGGGGTCTGGACTCGGCGCCCTTCGGCGGCCTGCCGGGACTCGCCTGGTCGGTGCTGGCCGCCCACACGGTCCGCTCCGCCCCCGACCTCTCCCCCGGGCCCCTGCTCCGCGCCTTCTTCGCCACCTGGGCCGCCTGGGACTGGCGCACCCCGGTGACCCTGGACCTGCCGCAGGCCGCGCCGGCCGTCCAGGGCGCAGCCGAGTGCGCGGCCAGTGACCCCGTCACCGTCTTGACCCCCTCCTCCCCGGTCCGTAGCTGCACCGGCCAAGTCACCACGGGAATGGCCGAGTTGCTGACGCGGGAGCTGTTCGCCGCGTGGGAGGCGCTGGAGGAGAGCCCCGCGGCAGGGCTCGCCGACGCCGTTGCCGCCGCCACGCCCCCGCACCGCCGGCACGCCGCCTGGGCCGTGGTCACCGTGACGGGTTCCCGGCCCCACGACTTCGAGGACAACCTGGGCCGCGCCCGCGGCCGGCTGCGCGCCCTGCTCGGCGCCCTGGCGGAGGCGGGGTGCATGGAGGCCCACGCCTGGCCCCGGCCCTTCGAGCGGACCCCGACCCTGGCCCGCTTCGCGATCGGCCTCGGCCACACGCCTCCGGACGCGGGCACCCTGGCGGCCCTGGCCGCACCCTGGTCGGCGACGCTTCCCGGCACCGAGGTGACCTGGGCGGACTGCGGCACCGTCCCCGACCTTCCCTGACGACAAGTAGCGAACGCACGACGGCATCGCGCAGCCCATCCGGGCCCACTCTCCGAACGTGGCGAAGATTCCCGACCAGAGCCCCGCCCCGCCGTAGCGGGCACGGCGAGACGGAGCGGTCAGAGCCTCAGTAGAGTTGTGCAAAGTTTTTTCGTCAATACTTTTCACAAGGATTGAAGAAACTCCAAGTTCACAGGCCTGATGCGCGTTTGACATGTCATTGGATCTTCAGTTCATGAACGCTCAAACCCTTGACGGCCCCGGCGCCGGGCAGTTCACTCACGCTTCGATCCCCCCGGATCCACAACGTCAGGAGTAGCCCCGCATGCCCCTCCTCTCCGCCCACCCACCCCACCCGGCGCGCCGCGTCTCGCGACCGTCCCGGCTGACCGTGGCTTCCCTCGCGGCCGCCCTGGTCGCGGCCCTCCTCGTGCTCCTGCCGAGCACCGCGGCGACCGCTGCGCCCACGCTCCTCTCCCAGGGCAAGCCCGCCACCGCCTCCTCCTCCGAGGGCGCCGGCACCCCCGCTTCCGCGGCCGTCGACGGCAACAACGGGACCCGCTGGTCGAGCCAGTTCGCCGATCCGCAATGGATACAGGTCGACCTCGGCGCGGCCGCTCAGCTGAGCCAGGTCGTCCTGCGTTGGGAGACCGCCGCCGCGAAGGCGTACCGCGTCGAGCTGTCCACGGACGGCACGAACTGGACCACGGCCTACTCCACGGCCAACGGCACGGGCGGCGTGCAGACCCACGACATCACCGGCACCGCCCGCTACGTCCGCGTGTACGGCACCCAGCGGACCACCGGATACGGCTACTCCCTCTGGGAGTTCCAGGTCTACGGCACCGGGGGCACCGGCCCGCAGCTGCCCGGCGGCGGCGACCTCGGCCCCAACGTGATCGTCTTCGACCCGTCCACGCCGAACATCCAGGCCAAGCTGGACGAGGTCTTCGCCCAGCAGGAGTCGGCGCAGTTCGGCTCCGGGCGCTACCAGTTCCTCTTCAAGCCGGGTACATACAACGGCCTCAACGCCCAGATCGGCTTCTACACCTCGGTCTCCGGCCTCGGGCTGAACCCGGACGACACCACCATCAACGGCGACGTGACCGTGGACGCGGGCTGGTTCGGCGGCAACGCCACCCAGAACTTCTGGCGTTCGGCCGAGAACCTGGCCCTCAACCCGGTCAGCGGCACCAACCGCTGGGCCGTCTCGCAGGCCGCGCCGTTCCGCCGGATGCACATCAAGGGGGGTCTCAACCTCGCCCCGAACGGCTACGGCTGGGCCTCGGGCGGCTACATCGCCGACTCGAAGATCGACGGCCAGGTCGGCAACTACTCGCAGCAGCAGTGGTACACCCGTGACAGCTCCATCGGAGGCTGGTCCAACGGCGTCTGGAACCAGGTCTTCTCCGGCACCCAGGGCGCGCCCGCGCAGAGCTTCCCCGAGCCGCGCTACACCACCCTCGACACCACCCCGGTCTCCCGCGAGAAGCCGTTCCTGTACCTGGACGGCTCCGAGTACAAGGTGTTCGTCCCCGCCAAGCGCACCAACGCCCGCGGCACCTCCTGGGGCAACGGAGCCCCGCAGGGCTCCTCGATCCCGCTGAGCCAGTTCTACGTGGTCAAGCCCGGCACCAGCGCCGCGACGATGAACCAGGCACTGGCCCAGGGCCTGCACCTGCTCTTCACCCCGGGCGTCTACCACGTCAACCAGACCATCCAGGTCAACCGCGCGGACACGGTCGTCCTGGGCCTCGGCCTCGCCACCATCATCCCGGACAACGGGGTGACGGCGATGAAGGTCGGCGACGTCGACGGGGTCAAGCTCGCCGGTTTCCTGGTCGACGCGGGCCAGGTCAACTCCCCCAGCCTGCTGGAGGTCGGCCCGGCCGGCACCACCACGGACCACGCCGCGAACCCGACCACCGTCCAGGACGTGTTCATCCGCGTCGGCGGCGCGGGCGCGGGCAAGGCCACGGTCGGCATGGTGATCAACAACCACGACACGATCGTCGACCACACCTGGATCTGGCGCGCCGACCACGGCGACGGCGTGGGCTGGGAGACCAACCGCTCCGACTACGGGTTCCGTGTCAACGGTGACGACGTGCTGGCCACCGGCCTGTTCGTCGAGCACTTCAACAAGTACGACGTGGAGTGGAACGGCGAGCGCGGCCGCACGATCTTCTTCCAGAACGAGAAGGCGTACGACGCCCCCAACCAGGCCGCGATCCAGAACGGTTCGGTCAAGGGATACGCCGCCTACAAGGTCGCCGACTCGGTCAACACCCACGAGGGCTGGGGCCTGGGCAGCTACTGCTACTACAACGTGGACCCGACGATCCGTCAGGACCACGGCTTCCAGGTGCCGGTGAAGCCCGGCGTGAAGTTCCACGACATCCTCGTGGTCTCGCTCGGCGGCAACGGCCAGTACGAGCACGTCATCAACAACACGGGCGCGCCGACCTCGGGCACCTCGACCACCCCCTCCACCGTCGTCTCTTTCCCCTGATCAACCCCTGACGCCCGGTTCGCGGGGCGGCCACCGGCCGCCCCGCGTTTTCCGGGGCACCCGAGAGAGCGCTCTCCCAACCCTGCGCCCTCTTCCTCCCCTCCCTCCAGAAGGAGCTGAACGATGCATCTCCGACCGCGGACCCTGTCCGCCCTCCTGGTCTCGGCGGCCATCGCCGTGACCGCGGCCGCCGGACTCGGCGCCACCACGCTCACCGCACAGGCCTCGCCCGACTCCGGCGCCGTCCACATGAACATGGACCACTCCGCCGTGGCTGCGGTCGCCGGGGGCGACGACCCCGACGGCGACGGCTACATCCCGGCCGTTCCGCAGGTCACCGGCGTGACCCCGTCCTGGAACAACCCGCCGGACCGCTACTTCCACGAGTTCCAGGCCAACTGCTCGGTCACCAAGACCGCGCCCGACGACCCGATCGTGTACGCCGGGCGGCCCGGCGCCTCGCACGACCACACCTTCATGGGCAACACCGGCACGGACGGCAACAGCACCACCGCCTCCCTGAGCGCCGGCAGTACGGCCTGCACCGCACTCGGCGACCTGTCCGGCTACTGGATGCCGACGCTCCTCAACGGCAGCCAGAAGGTCCTGCCCACCGGCCCCCAGGTCATCTACTACAAGACCGGGGTCACCGACTACACGAGCGTGCGCCCCTTCCCCAAGGGACTGCGCTTCCTCGTCGGCAGCCCGACCCAGACCGCGGCGGAGTTCCGCGCGCACAAGGGCTGGGTCGAGGGCTGGGAGTGCGGTGAAAGCTTCAAGAACACCGAGTTCCCGGCCAACTGCCCGGTCGGCAGCCAGCTCAACATCCGTATGCAGTCGCCCAGTTGCTGGGACGGCAAGAACCTCGACGTCCCGGACCACAAGGCTCACATGGCCTACCCGGTCACCAAGCCGGGCAACAACGACAACGTCTGCCCCGCCTCCCACCCGGTCGCGGTCCCGATGGTCGAGTTCAAGATGGCCTTCCCGGTCAGCGGGGACATGTCCCAGGTCAGGCTGTCCAGCGGGTCCGGCCACTCCTTCCACTACGACTTCTTCAACGCGTGGGACGAGCGCACCCTGAACGCCATGGTCGAGCACTGCATCAAGGGCGGGCTGCAGTGCAACAACCGCGGTTACGACCAGTTCCACCCGGAGGCCGGCACCGTGCTGGGCCCCGACGGCCGTCTCCCGTAGGGCGCCCACTCCCCCACATCCTCCCGAGGATGTTCCTGCATGCTCTCCCGCATGCGCAGCACCGTGGCCACCGCCGCGCTGCTCGCGGGAGCCGTGACCCTTGTCCCCGCCGCCCCGGCGCAAGCCGCCGGCAGCGTGGTCAAGGTGACCGGATCCCAGGGCAACTGGCAGTTGACCGTGAACGGTTCTCCGTACCTCGTCAAGGGCGTCACCTGGGGACCCTCTCCCGCCGACGCCGCGCGCCTGCTCCCCGACGTGAAGTCGCTGGGCGCCAACACCCTCCGCACCTGGGGCACCGACGGCAGCAGCGCCCAGCTGTTCGACGCCGCCAACGCGAACGACATCAAGGTCGTGGCCGGCTTCTGGTTCCAGGCCGGCGGTGGTCCGGGCAGCGGAGGCTGCACGAACTACGTCACGGACACGACGTACAAGAACACCATGCTGGCCGAGTTCACCAAGTGGGTGCAGACCTACCGCGACAACCCGGCCGTCCTGATGTGGAACGTCGGCAACGAGTCGGTGCTCGGCCTGCAGAACTGCTATTCCGGCACCGAGCTGGAGAACCAGCGCGGCGCGTACACGACGTTCGTGAACGACGTGGCGAAGGCCATCCACCGCATCGACGCCAACCACCCGGTCACCTCCACCGACGCCTGGGTGGGCGCCTGGACGTACTACAAGCGCAACTCGCCCGACCTGGACCTCTACGCGGTCAATTCCTACAAGGAGGTCTGCGGGATCAAGGCGGCCTGGCAGCAAGGTGGTTACACCAAGCCGTACATCATCACCGAGACCGGCCCGGCGGGCGAGTGGGAGGTTCCGAACGACGCCAACGGCGTCCCGCTCGAGCCCGGCGACCAGGCCAAGGCGGACGGCTACACCAACGCCTGGAACTGCGTGAAGGCCCACCAGGGGGTGGCGCTGGGTGCCACGGTCTTCCACTACGGCACCGAGTACGACTTCGGCGGGCACTGGTTCAACCTGACCCCGGCCGGGGAGCGCCGCAAGATGTACCACGCGGTCAAGCGCGCCTACGGCGGCAACACGGCGGGCGACAACCTCCCGCCGACGGTCTCCGTCCCCTCCGTGGCCGATCCGGGCGCCGTCCCGGCCGGCAAGGAGATCACCATCCAGGCTCCGGCCACCGACCCCGAGGGCGACCGGCTCGCCTACGAGGTCCTTTGGGGCAGCAAGTACGTCGACGGGGGCGGCGGCCTGGTCTCCGTTCCCTCGACGAACCTCGGCAACGGCACGCTCAAGGTCACGGCCCCGGCGAAGACCGGCAACTGGAAGCTGTACGTCAAGGCCAAGGACGGCCGCGGCAACGTGGGCGTCGAGCAGCGCTCGGTGAAGGTGGTCCCGCCGCCGGTATCGGGCACGAACGTGGCGCTGAACCGGCCCACGACGGCTTCGACGTTCCAGAACGACGGTTACGGCGGCTGCCCCTGCGGTCCCCAACTGGCCACGGACGGCAACAACACCACCCGCTGGGCGACCACGTGCTCCGACGCCCAGTGGCTCCAGGTGGATCTGGGGTCGGTGAAGCAGCTCAAGCACGCCCAGCTGGTGTGGGAGACCGCGTACGGCAAGGCGTACACCATCAAGGTGTCGGACGACGGCCAGAACTGGAGGACGACTTACGCCACTTCGAACGGTGACGGCGGCATCGACGACTTCGACGTCTCCGCGTCGGGCCGCTACGTACGCCTCGACCTGACCCAACGGGGCACCGGCTACGGCTACTCCCTGTTCCGCTTCGGCGTCTACGCCTGATCCCCGGCACGACGCTCCCGTACGCTCCGCGCGCCGCCCGAAACCAACCCGGGCGGCGCGCGGTTGCGCGTGCGGAAGCCTGCGATGCGTGCGCCGTGCGCGACGTGTGCGCCGTGTGCGATGCCCGGGTCAGACCTCCAGGACGATCTTCCCGGCGGCGTGTCCCTCCCGGCTGAGTTCGAAGGCGGCCGCCAGTTCCTCGAGCGGGAAGGTCTCGGCGACGGTGACGGTGAGCTGCCCGGCGTCGGCCAGCCGGCCCAGCTCGGCGAGGTCGGCGCCGACGGGCCGTACCCACATCCACTGGCCGCCGGACCCGAGCACGGTGTGGTCGGCGATGGAGGCGTGCCGGCCGCCTTCGGCCAGTACGGCCAGGGTGGTGTCGAGGACTCCCCCGACGAAGTCGGCGACGACGGTGACCCCGTCGGGCGCGAGGGCGCGGACCCGCTCCGCGAGGCCGTCACCGTACTCGACGGGCTCGCAGCCCAGCTCGCGCAGCCGGTCGTGGTTGCGCGCGGAGGCGGTGCCGATGACGCGCGCCCCGAGCGCCCGGGCGATCTGCACGCCCAGGGAGCCGACGCCGCCCGCGGCTCCGTGCACCAGGACGGTGTCCTCCTTGCCGGTGTCCAGGCGCGTCAGCAGCTGGTACGCGGTGAGGCCGGCCAGCGGCAGCCCCGCCGCCTGCTGCCAGGTCAGGGAGGCGGGCTTGGGCGCGAGGGCCCGTACCGGCACGGTGACGAACTCGGCGAAGGTACCGCCGTGGACGTAGTCCTTGCGGGCGTAGGCGACGACATCGTCGCCGGCGGTGAACTCGGGGGTGTCGATGCCCACGTACTCGACCGTCCCGGCCACGTCCCAGCCGGGGACGACGGGATACACGACGTCCATCAGGCCGTCGAGACCGCCCGCCATGATCTTCCAGTCGACGGGGTTGACGGAGGCGCACCGGACCCGGACGAGGACCTCGCCGGGTCCGACCTTGGGTACCGGGATCCGGGTCTCGGAGAGCACCTCCACTCCGCCGTACGTGTCGTACGTCATCGCCCGCATGGTGCCCTCTTGGTCCTCGGACATACCTCTCGCCTCTCCGTGAGCCGTTCAACTGCCCCCGCCCCCCATCCCACCACGAAGAGCGGCGCCCGCCCCGGGAGGAGGGCCGGGCGCGGCGCGGCGGAGCGGCTGCGGAGGAGGGTTCGCGACTCGGCCCCTTTCGGCGGGCCGATTAATTCAGAGCGTGAATTAAGGGGCGGTGGTGGATCGCGCCCAGGGGTCGCGCACGGTATGTTGCGATCGATGTCAGGGGCGGAAGGAGTCACATGACGACGGGGCGCAGTGGACGTACGGTGCGGGACCTGCGAACGGGCAACCGCAGCGCCGTGCTGCAGCAGTTGTACTTCGGAGGGCCCCTGAGCCGGCAGGAACTGGGGCCCGCGACCGGGCTGAGCTCGGGATCCGTCAGCAACGTGGTGGGCGAACTCGTCGCGGACGGACTGCTGGAGGAGGCCGGCATCGTCGACTCGGACGGCGGCCGCCCGCGCACGCTGCTGCGCGTGGCGCCCGCCAGCGCGCACATGATCGGCATCGATGTCGGCGAAACCCGGGTCAGGGTCGAGCTGTTCGACCTGACCCTCACCGAACTGGCGCGCACCGAGCTCCCGTTGCAGCCGCGCGGCTGCTACGACGTCGGCCCGATCGTCGACCACATACGGAGCGGGATCGCCACCGTCCTGGAGCGTGCCGAGGTCGGGTCGGACCGGCTCCTGGGGGTCGGCATCGGCGTACCCGGCATCGTCGACCGCGACGCGCCCGGCGGAACCGTCGTCCACGGGCAGACCATCGGCTGGGACGCCGTCCCGCTGGAGGCGCTGCTGCGCGCGACGGGAGCCGTACCGCCCGAGGTCCCGTACATCATCGACAACGGGGCGCGCACGCTCGGCCAGGCGGAGATGTGGTTCGGCGCGGGGCGCGGGGCCCGGGACGCCGTGGTCGTGCTCTTCGGCTCCGGCGTCGGAGCGAGCCTCATCACCGACGGGTCCCCGGACGGCGCCACCCCCGGGGGCGCACCGCTCGAGTGGGGCCACCTCACCGTGCAGGTCCGCGGGCGGCGCTGCCGCTGCGGGGCGCTGGGGTGCCTGGAGGCGTACACGGGGGCGGAGTCGCTCCTGGCGCGGTGGGCCGAGCGGGGCGGCGGCGGGGACGCGATCGTCGGGGACGAGGAGGACGCACTGGCCGCACTGCTGGCGGCGGCCGGCGGCGGGGACAAGGTCGCGCTGGACCTGCTCGAAGAGACCGCCGAGTACCTGGGTGCGGGCCTGTCGGACGTGATCAACCTCTTCCAGCCGGAGCGGATCCTGATCGGCGGCTGGGCGGGCCTGATGCTGGGCCCGCACATCCTCCCGGCGGTACGGGAGCACGCGATGCGCTACTCGCTGCGCCATCCGGCCGCCCGGGTCACCATCGACATGGGCTCGCTGGGCCCGGACGCGGTCACGGTGGGCGCGGCCACCCTCCCGCTGGCGGCCTTCTTCGCCGCGGGCGGCCGGCGCACGCCGCCGGAGCCCACGACGGAGGCTCCGGGCTGGCAAACCTCGCTCCAGACCCGCGGCGGCCCGGCGGCGGCCGGGGGCTAGGTCGGGGCGCTCGGCACACCTCCCCCGGCGCTACTCTGACGAACCACCCGACCGGCCGGACAAGGAGCGGAGCGCCCCATGATCCTCCCGAAGACCCGAGACCCTCGTTTCGTGACGATCCGCCGGGGCGGGACCCTCACCGACCCGGATCATCACCTCCTCGCCCTGTGGGCGGCATCCTGCGCGGAGCACGTCCTCGACCTGTTCGAGTCGGCTCGACCCGAGGACCCGCGGCCGCGCCGGGCGATCGAGCACGCCCGGGCGTGGGTGCGCGGCGAGGTCACGATGACCGCATCACGCGCGGCGGGCGGTCATGCGATGGGCGCGGCCAGGGACCTGCGCGGGGCAGCCCGCCATGCGGCGTACGCCGCGGGCCAGGCCGGAGCCGTCGCCCACGTCGCCGCGCACGAACTCGGCGCGGCCGCCTATGCGATCAAGGCCGCCCGTGCCGCAGCGCCGGAAGGCGAAGGCGAGGCGGCGGGACGCCGGGAGTGCCGGTGGCAGCGCGACCAACTCCCGGAGCCGATCCGCGCACTCGTGCTCGACGACCAGCGGCTCCGGAACGACATCTGCTGGTCGGCCTTCGACTGCTGAACCGGGCGGGCGGCGGCAGCGCTCACGCCGAGTCGCGGACCACCAGTTCCGGGTCGAAGAGGACCGCCACCGGGTCGGCCGGGGCCGTGCCGGCCACCCGGTCCAGGAGGAGGCGGACCATCTCCGCCGCCATCTCCTCCACCGGCTGCCGGACCGTCGTCAGGCGGGGCCTGGCCGCCACCGCCGCGCCGGAGTCGTCGAAGCCGACCACCGCCACGTCCTCCGGGATCCGGCGGCCGTGTTCGCGCAGCACCAGGCAGGCGCCCTGGGCCATCAGGTCGTTCGCCGCGAACACCCCGTCCAGGTCGGGTCGTTCGGCCAGGAGCGCGCGCATCGCCTGCTCGCCGCCGTCCAGCGTGAAGTCCGCCTCGGCCACCCGTACCGCCGTTCCCGCCAGCGCCTCCCGGAAGCCCGCCACCCGGTCCCGGCTCGCCGGGACGTCCGCGGGGCCGCCGATCGCGGCGAGCCGCCGGCAGCCCCGGGCGAGGAGGTGCCGCGCGGCCAGCGCCCCGCCCTCGCGGTGGCGCAGGTCGACCCAGTCCAGCGGAACCTCGGGCGCCGGGCGGGCGAAGAGCACCGCGGGCAGACCGGCGCGCGCGAGCATCTCGGGCAGCGGGTCACGGCCGTCGGTGGTGACGAGCAGTGCTCCGTCCCCACCGCCCTGGGTGAGGTACGCGACCACCTGCGCGCGGTCCGCCTCCCCGTCGGCGAACAGCAGCACCGGATGCACACCGCGCGGGCGCAGGGCCCGTACGACCCCGCTCACCACCCGGCCGAAGAAGGGGTCCTGGAACACCCGGCCGGTGTCCGCTCCCGCGCCCGAGACCACCAGCGCCACCGCACCCGAGCGCCGGGTCACCAGCGAGCGGGCCGCGCGGTTCGGTACGTATCCGGTCGCGGCGACGGCCCGCTGGACCGCCTGCTGGATGGCGGGGTCCACGTTGCGGACCCCGTTCACCACGCGGGACACCGTGGCCCGGGACACCCCGGCGGCCCGGGCCACGTCCTCCAGGGTCGGGGCCGTGCCGGTGCCGGTGGCCGTTCCGGTGCCCGTACCGGTGGCCGTGCTCGCTGCGTCCATGTCGGCACTGTATCCGCCCGCGCTCAGACCCCTCCCGGACCCCGGTCAGACCTCCTTCTCCCCCACAAAGGGCGGATCGCACGCGCTGCGACCGGCCAGGACGGCGAACCGCCCCGGTCAACCATCGACGGCGGTCGGCGACATGGACTTCGGAGCCTGGAGTTCGGCTCGTCGGATCACGGGGACGACGAGGCCGAGCCCTGCGGCGAGCAGGCAGACCGCGCCGCATCCGAGGAAGAACGCGTCCGCTCCCCACAGCGCCACCGTGACGCCGACGGCGGGGAAGAGCACGGGCGCAAGGCCCAGCGTGCACAGGGTCGTCACCGAAGTGACCCGTCCGAGGTAGCGGGGGTCCGTCTCCGTCTGGAGCAGCGCACCGCTCACGGTGGTCGTGAGCCCGCCGGTCAGTCCGATCAAGGAGCCGAGGGCGACGGCGACGGGCAGTGAGGGCGCGTGGCCCAGGGCGACCGCTCCCCCGGCCGTGAGGAACAACGCTCCACTCATCACCAGCCCGGCGCGCGGTATCCGCGCCGAGACGGTGAGCAGCAAGGCCGAAGCCGCGGCTCCGACGCTGAATGCGCTCGCGATCCAGCCCGTGCCCGAGGCGCCCCAGCCGCGTTCGTCGGCCAGGAGCACCAAGCCGGTGGCCACCGGGCCGCTGAAGCACATCTCGCTCAGCCCGATCACAGTGACCAGCGGGGCGAGCATCCGGTGACGGCGGACATATCGCAACCCGTCACCCAGCTCCTGCCAGGCGGAGGTACGCCGAGGCACCTCCACGGAAGAGGCGGCCCGCACGGTGAGCAGGGTGGCGAGCGACAGGGCGAAGAGGATGCCTGCGGCGGCGAACGCACCGGCCGCACCGGCCGTCACCAGGACGGCTGCCGCCAGCAGGGGGCCGGCCGCGTTGCTCAGCCGGATGGACAGCCCGCGCATCCCCTGGACCCTGGCGAGCTGTGCGGGTGGCGCGATGAGCGGCGGGAGAGCGCCCACGGCCGGCATGAACACCGCGTCGACCACGCCGAAGATCAACGCGACCGTGACCAGCAGCCACACGCTCGGGGATGCCGGCGCGACTGCCGCGGCGGCCACGAGGATCACCCCACAGCGGACCGCGTCGCTGACGACGGCAACCCGGCGCGGTCCGAACCGGTCGGCCACCACGCCCCCGCCGAGCATGAGCACCGCACGGGGAAGGGCTCCGGCCGCGACCACCAGACCCACCTGCGACGGCCCGCCGACGCGTACGGCGGCCCAGGACAGGGCGAGGAAGTAGACGACGTCGCCGGTGATCGAAGCCGTGTACGCAACGAGCCAGCGCAGGACGTTGACGTCCCGGTGGGCGGGCCGCGCGGCCGCGGGCGCGGCTATGCCGTGCGCGTTCACGCGCCACCGCCTGCCGGCGGCAGAGCCGTCCCCGGTACCGGGAACGCCTGCACTTGCAGCGCCACCGGAACGGCCCCTTCGGGGGCCTCTCCCTCTCCATGGCGATAGCGCGAGATCACCTGGAAGATCTCGGCCCGCATCCGGTCGACGTCTCCCGGTGTCAGGTACAGGAGGAAGTCACTGTAGGTGGCGGCGTCGAGCCATTCCTCGGGCAGGAGCGGTACCTCGTGCGCGGCCCTGCGCAGGCGGTCCGCCGCGGCAAGTGCAACCGCGTGCGTGTACCCGCGTCCGGCCTCGCGCTGTTCGGCGGACGCGGACGCGGACGCGGGATCGTGGATCGACTGGCGATGGGCGGACTTCCACCACCGCTCGCGTCCGGTGCCACGCCCGGACTCCTCGACGATGAACCCGCCCGCCCCGAGGCGCCGCAGGTGGTAGCTCGCCGCGGCGGGGTTGATGCCGAGTTCATCGGCGATCCGGGTGGCGGTCGACGGGCCACGCTCGCGCAGGAGGGTCAGTACGTTCAGGCGCAACGGGTGAGCAAGTACGCGCAGGGCAGCGGTGTCGAGCTCGATGTCCTGTCCCAACGACTCGGCGGATGCGGCAGATGCGGCAGAGGAAGCGACCATGCGCTGAGCGTAGACCTGCAAGAGTTGTTTCAAAAGAGATGTTGTGACATCAAGACGCTGCCATCGAGGCCTAGTTGACCCGATGCCGAGCCGCTCGGGGGACCTCCGCGGTCTCCTCGGCAGCACGCTCCCAGAGTTCGTTTGTGCTGGTCGGGCGGGTTGTCGCGGTGTTAGCCTGCCGCGATCCCAGGTGTGGGCACGACACGGGGTAATGCGTCACGCAGGAGGCTCATATGTCACACCGTCCGGTCACCATCGTCACCGGAGGCAGTCGCGGAATCGGCGCCGCCACGTGCGTCCGGCTCGCCGCCGACGGGCACGATCTCGTCCTCGGCTACCTCCACGACGACGCCGCCGCCAAGGCCACCGCCGACCGGGTGCGGGAGGCCGGCGCGCGGTGTGTGACCGTGCGCGGCGACACCTCCGAGGAGTGCGGCGTGGAGCGGCTCTTCGACATCGCCGGAGCCGAGTTCGGTGCCGTGACCGGACTGGTCAACAACGCCGGAGTGACCGGCACTCCGGGCCGGCTCGCCGACATCCGGGTCGAGGACCTGCGCCGCGTGCTCGACGTGAACCTCCTCGGGTACCTGCTCTGCTGCCGCCGGGCCGCCCGGGACATGGCCGAGTCGGGCGGCGGAGCGATCGTCAACGTCTCCTCCGCGGCCGCCACCCTGGGCAGTCCCGGCCGCTACGTCCACTACGCCGCGACGAAGGCCGCCACCGACACCCTGACCCTGGGCCTCGCCAAGGAGCTGGGCCGGGACGGGATCCGGGTCAACGCCGTGGCCCCCGGCATCATCGACACCGACATGCACGCCGCCATGGGCGACCCGGACCGCCCGGCGCTCGCGGCCGCCGAGATCCCGCTCGGGCGGGCCGGCCAGCCGGCGGAGGTCGCCGCCGCCATCGCCTGGTTGCTGTCCGCGGACGCCGCGTACACGACCGGTACGATCCTGCGCGTCGCCGGCGGGCGCTGAGGGGCCGTGCGGTGAGCAGCTAACCCGCGGTGCGCGGCAGCCAGTCGGCGGTGCCCACCACTTCGCGCGCGATGTCGACCACGGACCGTCCGTCGGTCGCCACGCGCACGGTGTCCAGAGGCGTCCGCTCGTCCAGGATCCGCGCCTTGCGGGCGCTGCTCTCCAGCTCGTGCTCCAGCTCCGAGCCCAGTTCCCGAGCGGTCAGCCGCTCGCGCACGGTGGCGTCGGAGGCGGTGAGCACGACCCGCACGATCCTGACGTTCGCCCCCATGGCCCGCTGGAACATGCCCTCGTTCTCGGCCAGAACGCTCACGGTGTGCGTGTAGATCAAGCGGCGGTACCCGAGCTCGGCGTAGTTCGACCAGAGCGCCGTCAGATTGCGCTCGGCGATCTTCCTGCGGCCGGGGTCTCCCTCCGGAGCAGGATGTGCCTGCCCCATGAAATCGCCTTCGATGACGCAGTGGGCGACCATCACGGCGCGCAGGCGCGCCGAGACCTCCCATCCCACGGTCGTCTTGCCGACGCCCGCGCGCCCTCCGATGAGCAACACCTCTGCTCGATCCATGACCGCTTGATCCATGACCGCACCCTGCCACCGAGGGCTCGACCCGCGCGAACGGGCCGTGTCAGCCTTCGTCTCCGAAGGCCGCGCGGGTCGCCGGACCGTAGATGCCCGGCGGGTCGCCCTTGATGCTCCTGTTCTGCTGGAGCTGGAGGACGCCGCGCCGGGTCTGCTCGTCGTAGACGCCGGTGAGGGAGACGTACGTGAACCCCTGCGCGTGGAGCCGTTCCTGCAGGGCGCGCACCTCGGCCCCGCGGTCCCCCGGGCCCAGGGTTCCGTCGCCGGGCGTCGGGCGCGTGCCCGTCGGGCCCGTGGGCTTCGGGTCCCGGCTCGTACTCGGCGACGGGCCGGAAGGGGGCCGTCCCGTGGTCGGCGGAGCCGTCGCGGACGGGGTTCCGGGCGCGGGCGGGCTCAGGGACTCCCCGGCCGACGCGGTCTCCTCGCCCGCCCCCGGACTGCGCGCGGGGAGGACCGGCACGGACAGGTTCGGCGGGACGACGGCACGCGGCGGCTCGCGGTCGGGGCCGCGCAGGAGGAACGCGAGGGCCCCGGCCGCCCCGAGGGCGAGGAGGGCGAGTCCCACCAACGGGAGCCGGCTACCCCGCCGGTCGGCCGCCGAAGCCGCCGAAGCCGCCGAGGGAGCGTTCCGCAGGTCGGGCGCGGGCTCCTCGGCGGACGCCCCGAAGCGCGTCGGTACGAGGATCCGCCCGGACTCCTCGGGCCAGGCGGGCGCGGAGGAGCCGCGCAGCGGGCCCGAGGGGGCTACGTAGGGGCGTACGAGCAAGCGATCGTCGTCGGGCACGATCCCACTCTCATAGGGGTCGGGGGACACGGTTGTCTCGCGGCGGGTACGGGGGGCGGCGCGGCGGTGCGGTGTCGGCCCCGTACCCGGCCGGTCAGGTCCTGCGCCGCCGGGCGACCAGGACCGTCCCGGCGTCGGCGGCCGGAACAGGGCCACCGCCGATCGCCGGGGGCGCGGACATGCCCGCGACGACACCGCCGACGGCTGCCGAAGCCAGAGGAGAGCGGGCGGACATGGGCATGTGAGGGATCTCCGAGGTGCGGCTCGTGCGGTGGCGCTGGACGTCCGGATGCGCGGACGCGGTCGGTCCGGTTGGTGGTGTTCGACCGGCGCACTCTTTCCCCAGGAGATGCCCCAGGTCAAGCCGGATGTCCGATCCACCCCATCCGCCCCGTCTGGGCATGACCACTTCACCGGAACCGCCCCGTCGGGAAGGGCTCCTCTGCCAGGCTGGGGAAGTCGACCGTCCGGATTGCGGACGGTCAACTCCTGCTCCAGGTCTACCGCTGGTCCGTCCTCGAGGGTCTACCGCTGGTCCGCCTTTAGGGGCTACCGCTGGTCCATCGCCGGTCTACCGCCGGTCGGCCGGTGAAGCGTCGCGGGCCTCGGCGCGGCCTCCGGCATCGGTGGTATTGGAGGCGGCACTGGAGCCGGACACCTCGCCCCCACCCGTGACGGCCCGCGTGGCCGTGCGGGAAGTCGAGGTGATCCGGACGGTGACGGCGGCCAGGGCCATCAGGGCGGCTCCGGCCCAGGGGGCTGCGGGCACGGAGATGCCGTCGACGGCGAGACCGCCCGCCAGGGCACCCGCGGCTATGGCCAGGTTGAACATCGCCACCATGAGCGAGGAGGCGGCCTCCGCATCATCCGGCGCGGCCTTGATCATCCAGCTCTGGAGACTGACCGAGACCCCGCCGTACACGAGCCCCCAGGCCAGCAACAGCACCGTCCCCGCGACCGCTCCCGGCACCGTGGCGAGCAGCGCAAGGATCACGGTGAGGGAGGCCCCGACCGTGAACAGCGTGCGGTACGGGTCGCGCGCCCCCGCCAGGAAGTTGCCGGCCACGCCCGCCACTCCGTACCCGAGGAGGAGGGTGCTCACGTAGGCGGCGTTCACACCGGACACGTCCTGCAGGATGGGCCGTACGAACGTGTACGCGGCGAACTGCCCCGTCACGAGCAGGAAGGTGACGGCCACCCCGGCCCGGACCGCGCCGTTGCGCCGGAGCAGGGCCGGGAGTTGGGCGAAGGTGATGGTCCGGGTCGGCGGCAGCGGAGGGAGCAGCAGGAGCAGCGCGGCCAGGGTGAGGAGTCCGAGCCCGCCCACGGCCGCGAAGGCGAAGCGCCAGCCGCCGAGTTCACCGAGCAGGGTCCCGGCCGGGACCCCGAGCACCGAGGCCGTGGGGACTCCGCCGAAAACGAGCGCGGTGGCCCGGCCGACGTGGTGCGCCGGGACGAGGCGGACGGCGAGGCCGCCGGCTATGGCCCAGAACCCGCCGACGCTGACCCCCACGAGCAGCCGGGCTGCCAGCAGCACCGCGAAGCCTTGCGCGAGGGCCGCGACCAGGTTGGCGACGGCCATCAGGGCGATCAGCACGACCAGTACCCACCGCCGGTCGAGCCGGCCGGCGCCCACGGTGACGAGGGGTGCGCAGAATCCCGCGATCAGCCCCGGCACGGTGACCATCAGCCCGGCGGTGCCGTCGGACACACCCAGATCGGCGCCCACGGGGGTGAGCAGGCCGACGGGCAGCAACTCGGAGGTGATGAGGCAGAAGATCCCGAGCGCCACCGCCCCTACGGCCCCCCATCCCCGCCACCCGGCGACGGCCTTGTCCGGAGCGATCGCGACCGCCTTGCCGGTCGCGGAGGCGGGCCCGGCGGGCGATCCGGGCGTGGGGACGGGAGCAGGGACGGACGGAGGGACGGGAGCAGGGGCGGAGGCGGAGGCAGGGGCGGGAGCAGGGCTCGGCGGGTGCTTCGGCTCCGGGGGCTGCGGTTCGTTGCCGGGCGCGGGGGCTGCGGTCATGGGGCGAGACTCCATACGGGGCAGGCGGGCGGGCAGGCGGGCGGCCCAACGGAGCGTTCCCGCCGCTCGGGCGGGGCCGGTCCGGGAGCCGACACGGCGGTGCGGAGCACCGGAGGTCGCGCCTCCCCCGGCATCCGCACTGTCGTTCCCATCCGAACCTTGTCGGGATTTCTCCGCCAGGTCCACCCCCGTCCACGTGCGCGTCCTCCCGGGCCGGTGAACCTCCCGACAGGGCAGAAACGATCACTGTGAGCTCGGCGAACCGTTTCAGCAGCCCCCACGGCGCCCTCCCCCGCCCACTCGGCCGTCCCCGCCTCACCCACACGCGGGAGCGCGGGAACCGGCCCGCCCGCCCGTGCGGCATGGTGGTCCGATGCAGTTACGCCGGGTCCTGCCCCTCTCCCTCGTCGCCCTCCTCGCGAGCGCCGGCTGCGTGTCCGTCGGCGGCCCGCGGGTGTCCGACGTGCCCGCGCGCGGCCCCGTACCGCCCGCCGATGCACCGGATCTGGGCGGGCCGGCCGGCGCGGCCCCCGCTGCCGGTGCGGTCGGGCTCCCCGCCGAGCCGCTGCCCCTCGGCGAACTCCCGACGGAGGCCGGCTCCGACCATGACCGCACGGACCGGACCGCCGGGCACGGACCCGCCCGGCGTGCCGGCGAGGCCCCGCGCCCGGCGGCCGAACGGCGCACGAAACCGGCCGCGCCGCGTCGCGCGCACCCGCCCAAGAAGGCCGCCCGGCCCGACCGCCCCGTACGGAACCCCGTACCTCCGCTGCCCCGTACGGACGAGCTGTGCGCGGCCGCGGAAGGGTCCCTGCCACCTTCCATCGTGGATCTCTGCATCCGCCAAGCCAGCCGCTGACCTGGCCCGATGGCTGCATATTCTGGGCGCGCTTGACTCTCACACCGTGTCAGGGCCTGCACTGGAAGGCGTCATGTTCACCATCGGAGACTTCGCCAAGCACGGCCGGGTATCGGTCCGCATGCTGCGTCACTACGACGCCCTCGGACTGCTGCACCCGGCCCGTGTCGACCCCGCCAGCGGCTACCGCTACTACGAGGCCGGGCAGCTGGCCCGCCTCAACCGTGTCATCGCGCTCAAAGAGCTCGGCTTCAGCCTGGAACAGGTGGGGTCGATACTCGACGAGCTGGTGGGCGCGGAGGAGCTGCGCGGCATGCTGCGGCTGCGGCAGGCGGAACTGGAATCGGCCATGGCCGCTGCGGCGGCCCGGCTGACCCAGGTCGAGACGAGGCTCCGGATCATCGAGAACGAGGGAACCATGTCTTCCATCGACATCGTCGTGAAGAGCCTTCCGCCCGTCCGCCTCGCCGAGTTGAGCGGGGTCGCGCCCAGCTACGACGGGCAGGACATCGGCCCGGTCATCGGCCCGCTCTACGCCGAGCTGCTGAGCCGTGTCGAGGCCGCAGGCGTCACGCTGACGGACCCGGGCGTGGCGTACTACGAGGACGCCGGCGACGCGTCTCGGCCCGGCGCCGTCCGGGTCCACGCAGGGGTGGCGGTGCCGGCGGACGTCCGGGCCGAGGACCTCGGAGGCGACGTACGCATCGTCGTGCTGCCCGCCGTCGAGCGGGCGGCGACGGTCGTGCACCGGGGTTCGATGGACTCCGTCCTGCCGACCGCGCAGGCCCTGGCCCAGTGGATCGACGCGAACGGGGAGCGCTCCTCCGGCTACGCCCGCGAGGTGTCCCTGTCCTGCCCGGAGGACCGGGACCAGTGGGTCACCGAACTGCAGGAACCGCTCGGCGCCTGAGGGGCCACGCCCCCGGTTAGGCTCCGCTGATGCAACGCGTACTCGTGGTCGGCATCAGCGGAGCCGGCAAGTCCACCCTGGCCCGGGAGTTGGGACAGCTGCTCGCCCTGCCGTACCACGAGATGGACGAGCTGCACTTCTCCGGGCCGGGGTGGGCCGTCAGCCCGTCCTACGTCGCGGACCTGGCGCGGATCGCGGAGGGCGACCGGTGGATCCTCGACTCCCACGGGCCCGAGGCCGCGCGCGAGCTGCTGTGGCGGCGGGCCGACACCGTGGTGTGGCTGGACCAGCCGCGCCGCACCGTCATGCGCCGGGTCCTGGTGCGCTCGCTGCGCCGGAGCCTGCTGCGGGAGCGGTTGTTCGGCGGCAACCGGGAGCGGTGGCGGGAGTGGCTGCTCGCCGACCACCCCGCGTGGTGGGCCTGGTCCCAGTACGGGGCCCGGCGCGCGGAGATCGGCGGGCTGGCCGGTGACGCCCGGTTCGCCCCGCTGCGGGTGGTGCGGCTGCGCTCCCCGAAGGCCGCCGAGGCCTGGCTGCGGGCTCAGCGGCCCGCAGGGCGGGCGCCCGCCACGGAGCGGCCGCCCGTCACGTAGGCACGACCCCGTACGGCGCCTCGAACCGTTCCGCGCACGGCTCCGCGCCGGACCGTGCGCAGCCGGCGCATCGTGGCGTGCCCGCGGCGGCGCCACTCCGCCCGCGGCAGACCGGCGCGCTGGCCGCCGCCGGTGATCAGGGCGTTGACCGGTGCGTGCGGGTCCGCGGCGAGCCCCTTGGCCACCAGGACCCCGACCACGAGCGGGACCAGGGCCACGGCCAGCGCCGAGCCGGCGGTGGTCACGTGCTGCTGCATCCGCGGGCGGCTCGCGGCGGGCGCGGTGACGGTGGCGGTGGCGGCGCTGGTGACGGTCTCGGAGGTCATGCCCCCATTCGATCAGCGGGAGCCGTCCCGGGAATCGGGCCGGATACTCAGACCGTTGGGTGTGAGGTACTCAGAAGCGGACGGTACGAGACCGGACGAGACGGATCGGACGAGGGGACAGCCGTACGTGAACACACCCGGGCAGGGCTTCGAACCGGCGACCGGCGACGGCCCACCGCCCTCCGAGGCGGGGCGGGCGACGGAGCTCCGTACCGCCTACGAAGGCCTGCTGCAGATCCGCCGGCTCGTCAACGGCCCGTCCGGCGCCGGAGTTCCCGCCCCGTGGGAGCTCCGGCTGATGCCGCGCGCGGTGGCCCTCGTCCTGGAGGCGGCGGGCATCCCGCCGTCGGCGCGGGATCCGCAGGACCCGGACGGGCCGCGCACCCGGACCGGTTACCGGGTGGGCCCCGCCGCGTCCGGGGCGGGCCGCGTCGAGGTGACCTGGCTCGGCCCGCCGGGCGGCGGCGCGGCCGAGGAGGAGCAGGAACGCCTCACGGCCTGCGCAGCCGCGCTCGAACGGCTCGGCTGGGTCTGCCTGCTGTACCGCGGCCCGCGCCGCCGCCGTTTCCTGGAGGTCGAACCGCCGCCCACTCCCTGAGGCCACCGCCGAAACCCGGTACCCGCCGGGCACACCACCGGGGCACACTCGCCGGATGGGAATGCTCGACGTCCAGGCAGACCGTGTCCGCGCGGGCGCGACGGTGGAGTTCCGGCCCACCGGCACGTCCATGGTCCCGCTCGTCCACAGCCGGCAACGCGTCCGCGTGGCCCCCGCCGACCCCGCACTGCTGGAACCCGGCGACATCGTGCTGGCCCGGGTGTCCGGCACGGTGTACCTGCATCTCGTCACGGCCGTGGACGCCCCGCGCCGCCGGGTCCAGATCTCCAACAACCGGGGCCGCGTCAACGGCTGGACCGGCCACGACCGCGTCTTCGGCATCTGCCTCGCGGTGGACGGCGTGCCCCGCCCCGGGGCGGCGGCCAAGGTCCACGCGGCACCGGGCACCGCGGGGCGGGCCTGATCCGGACGACACGCCCTAAGCCGTCTCCCCTCCGGAGCCCGGTCCTTTCCGCCGGAGGCCGTCGATCCGTCGCAGGGTGTTTCGGACCGCTGCGGTCAGCCGTTCGTCCTCGTGCATCTCCTCGTCCCGGTCGCCGAGGTACGTCGGGACGCGGACGCTCTGCTCCGCCGCCGCCCGCAGGGTGGGCAGGGCCGGTGCCGCGGCGGGATCATCCCCCCACACGGTGCCGATCCGCCAAGTCACCCCGCTGCCGGGGCCGCCGATCCGGGTCCCGGCGGCGTCGAGGTCCTCGAGGACGGCTTCGCCTTCGGGGGCCGGGGTGGCCCGCAGTCTGACCGCAGGATCGGCGTCGGTGCGCAGCCGCTCCGCAAGGCCGTCCCCGCCCCGTACGAGCAGGGCCTCGGCGAGCGCGAGGCGGGCCACCGGGTCGGGTGCGCCGAGTTGGTCCACGGGGGCGGTGAGGAGCTGCTCGGCCCCCGCCCGGTCCGCCACGGCGAACAGCCAGGCGGCCGCCCGCCGCACGGGCGGGTCGGGATCGTCCAGCAAGGGCAGCGCGGTCCGGGCAGCGGCCGTACGGTCCTCGGCGCCGGATGCCAGATCGGTGAGCAGCCGGAGCGCCCACAGCCGTACGTCGCCCTGCGCACAGGACGCGAGGGAGGCGAGCCGCCTCGCCTCGGGCCCCCCGTCGCCGTCGCGGCGTTACGGCGGCGAAGACCGCGGAGCGGGCCGCCCCGTGGGCATTGCCGGTACGGCCTTGCCCGGCCTCTTCCACCCAGGCGTCCACACGGTCGGCCGGGCCCTCGGGACCCGGCGGTCGGGGGCTCAAAGCCCCGGGCGTAGAACGCCCTTTCGCATCGTCATGCCCTGGATCTTCGCCGTGCAGTAGCCGGCCGGGCGCAACCGGATTCCCACCGGTTCTCACCGGTAGCGCCCGGCCAGTTCGGCCACCGCGTCCGCGAGGGCCCCGCGCAGCTCGGGCGGTCCGAGCACCTCGGCCTCCGCGCCGAGGCGGAGCAGGTCGCCGACGGCCACGGAACCGGACTCGACGGCGAGTTCCACGCCCACCCAGCCTTCCGCGTCCGGCGGCCCCGCGGTGGCGAGGGCGCGGACGCCCGCCGCCCCGAACCACATCGGCAGCAGCCGCCGGGCGCGCGGAGAGAGCCGTACGACGGCGGTCTGCCGGCGCGTGGCAGCCTCCAGGCGGCGGGCGGACTCCTCCCAGTACGCGGCGAGTTCGAACCCCTCGGGGCGTTCGAAGCGCTCGCCCGGGGTGTCCACGGCGAGGAACCGACCCACACGGTAGGTCCGCACGGCGCTGTCGGCCTTCCCGGGGGCGGTCGGGGGCCCCTCGACCTCCACCTCTGTCTCCACCGGCTGATCCTCTGCATCCGGCTCCGCGGCCCGGGCGACCAGGTACCAGATGCCGCCCTTGAGGACGAGCCCGAGCGGCCACAGCGCCCGGTGGACGGCTCCGGTCCAGCGGCGGTAGTGGGTCTTGAGGATCCGCTGCTCCCACACCGCCTCGGCGATCTGCGCGAGGTGCGGTACGGGGTCGGCGTCCCGGAACCAGGCGGGCGCGTCGAGGTGGAAGCGCTGCTGGATCCGGCGGGCCCGGTCGGCGAGTTGGGCGGGGAGGGCGGCCTCGAGTTTCAGCTGCGCGGCGGTGAGGTCCGCGCCGAGGCCGAGGTCCCGGGCGGGGCCGGGGGCGCCGGCGAGGAACAGGGAGCCGGCCTGGACGTCGGTGAGACCGGTGAGCCGGGTCCGGTAGCCGTCGACGAGGCGGAATCCGCCGGCCGGCCCGCGGTCCGCGTGGACGGGGATCCCGGAGGCGCCTAGCGCCTCGACGTCCCGGTACACGGTGCGGACGGAGACCTCCAGTTCGGCGGCGAGGTCGGGGGCGGTCATCCGGCCGCGGTTCTGGAGCAGCAGGAGGAGGGAGAGGAGCCGGTCGGCGCGCATGCCGTCATTGTCCGGCATACCTGACAGGAGGTGTCAGGTACAGGGACCAGGCTGTGCACAGACGGGCCGACAGCCCGCCGAACGCCGAACCCGCCCACACCCGGAGGCCCCCGTGCCCACGCCCACCACGACGCCCACATCCGCACCCGCATCCGCATCCGCATCCGCACCCGCACCCGCACCCGCACCCAACGGTTTCACCTTCAAGGACTGGGAGGAGCACCCGGTCGGCCCGGAAGGCGTCTTTCCCCGCCTGGCCTGCGCCACGGTCACCAACGCCTTCACCGGCGCCCTCACCGCCCCCGCGACCACCTGCACCTACACCGTGGCCTACACGGGGGACAGCACCGGCACCTTCACCGGCATGGAGCTGGTCACCGGCACCGTCGACGGCCGCGAGGGCGCCTTCGTCCTGGAGGAGCGCGGCACCTTCGACGCCACCGGCACCCACTGCCGCTTCACCGTGGTCCCCGGCTCGGGCACCGGCGGCCTGACCGGTCTCGACGGCTCCGGCTCCTTCGTCCACCGCTACGGCGACACCTCGGTGGAGTACGCCTTCGACTACGCGTTCACGGACGCAGCTGCGGTCACGGCCGCGGATCAGTCGGCGTAGCGCAGCAGACGCAGCGCGTTGGCGACGACCACGAGGGTGGAACCCTCGTGGACCAGGACCGCCGGGCCGATGCCGAGGCCCAGGGCGGTGGCCGGGACGAGCACCGCGACGATGCCGAGGCTCAGCCAGAGGTTCTGGCGGATGACGCGGCTCGCGCGGCGGCTGAGGCCGGTGATGAAGGGGAGCCGCCGCAGGTCGTCGGACATCAGCGCGATGTCCGCCGTCTCCAGGGCCACGGCCGAGCCGGCCGCGCCCATCGCCACGCCGACAGTGGCGCCGACCATGGCCGGGGCGTCGTTCAGGCCGTCGCCGATCATCGCCGTACGGGCCGTGCGGCGCAGCCGGGTCACTTCGGCGACCTTGTCCTCGGGCAGCAGGCCGCCCCGGACCTCGTCCATGCCGACCGCGCGGCCCACCGCGTCGGCCACCCGCTGGTCGTCGCCGGACAGCATCACGGTCCGCTGCACGCCGAGCCCGCGCAGGGCGGCCACCGCCGCGGCTGCCTCGGGGCGCGGGGCGTCCATCAGGCCGAGCGTGCCGAGCCGGCGGTCGCCCCGGCGGACCAGCATGGTGGTGCGGCCGGTCCGGGCGAGTTCCTCCGAAGGCGATGGTCCGCAGCCGCCCGAACTCCTCGAGCGGCGCCCCGCCCTTGACCAGGACTCCCCCGCGCGCCGCCCGGCCCACGGCGCTGAGCACGGCGGCAGTACGGCGACGAGTACGAGGACGCCCGGTACGAAGAACTTCGTCAACCGTTCGGTGAACCGCTGGGTCGGCGAGGTGCGCTCCTCGGCGTCCTGGACCAGCTTGACGACCCTGGCCAGGGTGTTGCCCCGGCGAGGCGGGTGACGGCGATGTCGAGGGCGCCGGATCCGTTGACCGTGCCGGCGTAGACGCGGCTCTCCGGACCGGCCGCGCCCGGGTCGGCGAGGGCGGCGGCCCGGTCGGCGACGGGGATCTTGTCCGCGGGGACGCTCTCGCCGGTGATGGGCGACTGGTCGACGCTGCTGGTGCCGGCAGCGTCGAAACCGTCGGCCGGGATCCGGGTGTGGGGGGCGGACGACGACGGTGTCACCGACGGCCAGGTCCTCGACCGGGACCTCCACCGGCGCTCCCGCGCCCCGGCGCACCAGGGCGGTACGCGGGCCGGCGCGCCGAGCGCTTGGATGGAGCGGCGGGCGCGGCCCATGGCGTAGCCCTCCAGGGCGTGGCCGAGGCTGAACAGGACGAGCAGGACCGCGCCCGCCTCCCACCGTCCGATCGCGGTGGCGCCGGCCGCTGCGACGAGCATGAGGAAGTCGACCTGGAAGCGGCCGCCGCGTACGGCGAGGAGCGCCTCGCGGAGGGTGAAGAACCCGCCGAAGGCGTACGCCGCGATGAAGAGGGCCTGCGGTACGGGGCCTGCGGGACGGGGCCTCCGTGGCCGGTGAGCTGGAGGGTCAGTCCCGTGAGGTAGACGGCGAGGGCGAACAGTGCGCTGACCAGCTCCGCGCGCTCGCCCGGGAATCCCCCTGCTCGGTCGGCGAACCGGCCGAGGCGCTCGACCTCGGTCAGCCCACCGTCTCGAACCATCTGCGGCTCCTGCGCCACCTCGACCTGGTGACCGGCCGCCGCGACGGGCGCAGCGTGATCTACGAACTCCACGACGCGCACGTCGCCGCCCTGCTCCGGCAGATCCTGGCGCACGTCCACCACGACAGGCCCTAGGAACCGTTCCGGGAAACCGCGACGGCGGCCGGGCGGAGTATCCGCACCGGCCGCCGCACGTAGGACCCGGTCCTGCTACGGCGCGCCGAAGGTGAGCGTCAGCTTCGGCGAGCCCTCGTTGGCCGCGGCCTCCGAGGACCACAGCCACAGCGCGTCCGTCCCGGCGCTGCTCAGCGCCATGCTGTACGCACTGCCGAGTGCCCCGGCGACGGTGGCCTTGTCGAGGCCGGTCGTCTGGACCGCCGAGCCCTCCGGGACGCCCGCGAAGCTGCCGAGCGCCGGAGCGCCGAGTGCCGGGCGGTTGGCGTACGTGGTCCCGGCCTCCGTCCAGGAGCCGGTGACCGGGAGCACGGACACCGTGTCCGTCGTACCGGCGCCGCTCATGGTGCTGGTCTTCACGCTCAGCGTGGCCGACTTGAGCACCGTGCCGGCCGGTGCGGCGGGCAGGTTGAACCGCAGGTAGCTCGCGTAGAACGAGGTTCCGCGTACCGCGAGCGAGCCGGACGTCCCGTAATTGGTGCTCGGGGCGCCTGCGTTGGCGTACGTGTCCTCCGCGGCCTGGACCTCGACGACCGAGTCGGCCGGAGCGGAGGCCAGGGTGTGGTGGTTCTGCACCTGGGCCGCGCTCAGGACCGTCGGGTAGACGGCGGTCTCGTCCAGTTGACCCGCCCAGTACTCGCTGACCGGACGGTCCGGCCAGCCGCCGAGGCTGTCGCCGCCCACGTGCCAGTAACCGGCGAAGTTCTCGTGCGCGGTGAAGCCCAGCGTGCCCTTCTGGGCGCCGTCCACGTACAGGGTCATGCCGCCCGGACCCTGGGTCGCGACGACGTGGTGCCACTGGTTGTCGTTGTACGCGGCGGCGGTCGTGACGGTGTGGGTCCCGCCGCTGTAGACGCCGTAGACGAGGCGGCCGTCATTGGTCATGTAGATGTGCTTGTCGTACTGACTGCTGCCGCGGGCCTGGTTGTTGCCGAACCCGATGAGCTTGCCGCCCGTGGTGGTGTTCGTCTTGAACCAGGTCTCGATGCTGTAGGTGGAGCCGACGTTCTGGCGGCGGTCTCCGTACACCTGGGTGTCCGTGCCGTTGAAGCCGATGGCCGTGCTCGCGCCCGAGACCGCACCCGGGGTCTGGCGCAGGGCGGGGGCGTTCAGGTGCACACCGCTCTGGTTGCCGTCCGAAGAGTCCGCGACGAAGGGCAGGGCCGACTCGTCGTAGCGCCAGAACAGCTGGGCGCCGTCCGTGCGGACCGCATTGGGGTACCCGTCGGCCGAGTTCGGCACCGTCACGCTCGCCGTCGCCGACAGGGCGCTGGCGTTGCCGGCCGCGTCGGTGGCGGTCACCCGGTAGGTGTAGGACTGCCCCGCGGTGACGGTGGTGTCGGTCCAGGAGGCCTGCGGGCGGCGGAAGAACAGCGAGTCCGCCGCGACCGTGGCGATCGGCGTGGCCGAACCGTTGCGGTAGACCTTGTACGTGAGCGTGCTGTCGTCCAGGTCGAGGCTGGTGCGCCAGCGCACCTGCACCTCACCGGGCTTGAAGCTCACGGCGCTCGCCACCGGAACGCTGGGCGCACCCGTGTCCCCGGTGGATGCGAAGCGCGTCAGGCTCTGCTGCGCCGCACCGTTGACGGTGGTGAACTCGCCGCCGACCCAGAGGTACTGGACTCCGCCCTTGGAACCGACCGCCATCACGCGCGGGCCGATGCCCTCGCCGATGCCGTCGTTGGTGTCGGGAGCCCAGCCCAGCTTGCCGGTCGCCGTGGTCGGCTGGGCGAGCAGGTGGTGGCGCTGGCCGTCCGGGAACTCGCCGATGCCGGAGCAGTCGTGCGCGTGCGAGGCGCTGTAGAGCACGTCCTGGTACGGGAGCACGGCCTGGGTCGCCCCGAGGCAGGTGTCGCGCCAGCGCTGGCCGAAGTCGCTGAGGTTCAGGGCGATCCGGCCGTCGAAGACTCCTCCGCCCGTTCCCTCGTTGCCGGTGTAGAAGCCGGTCGCGTCGGTGGCGATGTCCTTGACCACCGAGTTGGTCTCGATGAACCCGGGGTAGGCCTTGGTGACGGCGCCGCTCGTCGCGTCGACGACGGCGAGGGCGTGGCTGTTCGTACCGCCCACGGTGAAGAAGTCACCGCCCAGGACCACGTGCGAGCCGTCCGGGGTGACCTCGACGGCCCGGCCCGGCTCGTCGGCGTTCGCGGTGAACGGCTTCAGCGCGCCGTCGGCCGCGGACACGGCGGCGAACCGCTCGCGGGGCTGGCCCGCGACGGTGAGGAAGTCGCCGCCCGCGTACACGGTGTCGCCGGTGACGGCGAGGGCCCGGACGGTGGCCGCGAAGGCGGGCCGGAAGTCGGTCTTCACGGTGCAGGTCGCCACGTCGATGGCGGCGAGGCTGGAAACCGCGGTGCCGTTGACGGCGCCGAAGTAGCCGCCGGCGTACAGGGTCGCCTTGTCCGGCGAGAGGACGAGCGCGCGGACGGTGGCGGTGCCGGAGCCCACGGTGAAGGACAGCTTGCAGGAGGTCGGGGCGCCCGTCGCGGCGTCGAGCGTCGCGAAGTTCACGGCCTCCTGCTCGGTTCCGGCGGCGCCGTCCGGCGGGCGCACCGCCGAGAAGGTGCCGCCGACGAAGACCTGGTCGCCCGCCTCGGCGAGGGCCCAGACGACACCGTTGGCCTGCCAGGTGGGCAGTTCGTCGGCCGTGAAGGCCACCGGCGGAG
The DNA here is from genome assembly GCF_042880975.1 of Streptomyces sp. NPDC058289. Taxonomy (NCBI): domain Bacteria; kingdom Bacillati; phylum Actinomycetota; class Actinomycetes; order Kitasatosporales; family Streptomycetaceae; genus Streptomyces; species Streptomyces sp. NPDC058289. Next base: position 33,632 of record NZ_JBHVYI010000055.1, on the reverse strand, counting down.
TGATGGCCGCGGCCTCTTCGACGAGGCCGAGGCCCATGGCCGTGCAGGTGCCGGCCAGGGCCAGGGTGAGAGCGGCGGCCAGCCCTCTGGATCTACGCATGAACCCCCCAGTTCGGTGTGCGCGGCGCCGCGCTGTGCTGCGCGACGCGGTGCACGTCATTCGGAGTACGGAGTACGGAGTACGGGATGGTGACGGAGTGTGAAAAACGGAATGGCCGGAAACTATCGTACGGACGTTCACGGCCGTGACCACGGGCACCCTAGGGGGAATCCCGGCCCTGTTCACCGCACTTGACCCATCACATGCCAAATCGCACCGGTCCCGCTCACCCCGGGCCCGGACCTGCTCACCGATAGGGGTCGGCGACCTCGCGGAGGCGGGTGAGGGCGCTGCGGAGCAGTCGCGGGTCGGGCGTGCGGTGGACGTAGCCGGCCCGCTCCAGCTGGTCGACGAGGAAACCTGAGGTCTGCTTGGTGATCCGGGCCTGCTCGGCGAGACCCGTGAGCCGGGTTCCCGGCGCTCGTCGCCGCGGTCCGCGCCCGCGGCAGCTTCGACCGCGGCGCGGCGGGCCTGGTCCATGGGTTCCCGTTCACGCCCGGCGCCGGCCGGCCGGCTTCCGGCTCATCGCCACGGACTGCGACTGGACGGCCGGCACCGGTGACACGGCGGGCACCGGCACCGCACGCCGGGCCTGAGGCGGGCGGGTAGCCACGGGCGCCCGCCCCCGCCCCTCCGTCCGGATCATGGGATGCCGGGCCCGTTCTGGCGATTGCCGCCCCACCCGGGCCCGCTCCCCTCTACGGTGCCCTGGGGGGACGGCACAGGCACGGGCAGGAGCGCACGCCCGGGGACGTACGCGGGCGCGGGACCGGAGGGGCGGAGCGGGATGAGCGACGAAGAAGACACGCGGCTGGCGAGGATGACCCCCGAGATCTCCCGCCGCACCCTGACCCTGCTCCGCGGCCTGGCCGGGCTCGAACCACCGGAGCAGGTGCCCGAGGAGGCGATGAACACCGCCGACGAGGTCCTCGCGGAGTACGGGACCGACGGGCTCCGCGTGCTGGCGATGACCCTGGCGGCTTGGGCGACGGCGCAGATCGAGAACGTCTCCGAACTGAGCGGGCGCAGCCACGAGGCCGTCCTCGACGCCATGGAGCTGGCCTGCCTGGAGGCCGGCGCCGAGGAATGACCGCGGAGTAACCGTGGAGTAGCCGCGGAGTAACCGTGGAGTAACCGGGAAGCGCGGGGAAGGCCCCGGGGAGCAGCCGGGCAGGACCGCCGGGGCGAAGCCGGGCCGCGCTTCAGGCCCGCGACTGCAGCCCTCGGGGTTTGCGTCGCCGAAAATCGGACAATTCTCCGGAGGCGGACACCTCGGATTCGGCCCGGCGTCGGCGACACTGGGGGGAGCGGGGGGTCCCGATCGGAGGCCGTCGTGAGCACACCTTCCCCCATCCGGATCGCTGCCGTCCTGTCGACCGAGCACCGCGGACGGTTGATGTCCCACGCCCGTGAGGTCAATTTCCCGGAGGGTGCGCGGATCTTCGACGAGGGCACCCGGGCGGACTCCTTCTGGATCGTGCGCTCCGGCACGGTGACCCTGGAGATCCCGGCTCCGGGTCGCCGGCCCACCCCCATCGAGAGCCTGGGCCCGGGAGAACTGGTCGGTTGGTCGTGGCTGTTCCCGCCGTACGTGTGGCAGCTGGCCGCCGAAGCCATGACGCCGGTCCGCGCGTACGAGTTCGACGCCACGACCGTACGGATGCTCATGGACGCCGATCCGGCCTTCGGGTCCGCCCTCGGCCACTGGGTCGGTCGGGTCCTCGCGTTGCGGCTGCACCAGACCCGGACCCGCCTCATCGACACGTACGCCCCCCGGCTCGCCGCGAGCTGACCCGGGCGGTTCGGGCCGATTCCGCCGAACGCTCCCCCACAGGTCAGCCACCCGGGACCGCTGCGGTCTGCGGTCATGCGTGCGCGCTGCGTGACGAGAAGTAGAGGTGCGAACGGGCGTTCCGGTTCCGCATGGGCAAGACTCGCGTCCGTTATCCGACGCAACGACGCGAGGAGTGTTCGACATGCGATCCGTCACCAGGACCCTGGGACTGTCGTCCGCCGCCATGGGGCTCACCGCCCTCACCGCCCTGGCGGGCTCGGGCGCCGCCGGAGCCGCGCCCGCCGGCGGCGAAAGCCTGTACGCCCCGTCCGCGCTCGTCCTGAGCGTCACCGACGGCGAGGACTCGGTGAGCGGTACGGTGCTGCGCGCGGTCACCCTGGTCTGCGCGCCCCGGCCCGGCGGAACCCACCCGGACCCCGCGGCCGCCTGCGCCGAGTTACAGGTCCACGCCCCCGACCTGGACGCACTCGCCGAGCCGCGCCCCGACGCGGCGTGTACCCGGGAGTGGAGCCCGCTGACCGTCACCGCCGAAGGCGTGTGGCAGGGCCGCCGGATGAGCTACACCTACACGTACGCGAACCCGTGCGCGCTGTGGAACAGCACCGGCACGGTCTTCACCATCTGAGGTCAGCCCAGCTCCAGGCTCGTGACCCCGTAGATGCCGGTCAGGTCGAGGTCCGGCTCCTGGCCCGTGTACATCCGGGCGGTTTCGAACGTCGGGGTCAGACCCAGTCCGCCCAGCAGGGCGGCGGCTCGCGGATGGGCGTCCGGCACGTCCACGGCGACCGTGCCGTCGGGGGTCCGTTCCGCGAGCCGGAGCAGGAGGGCGGCGGCGACGGCCGGGTCGGCGGCGTAGAGCGGGCCGATCCGGGAGGCGCCGCTCCCCGGCCGGACCACTCCGAGCCCCTCGATCCGGCCGTCCCGGACGGCGGCGAGGGCGGTGCGGCCGGGAAGTGCGACCCAGGCGGCGAGGAAGGCATCGCGCGGCGCGGGGAAGAACCTCCGGTCGTACGCGGCGAGTTGCCCGAAGGGCAGGGTGGCCGCGTCCACGATCCGCACCCCGGGCGCCGTCTCCTCCGGGAGGTCCCCGGCCAGCCGCGGTACTCCCTCGTGGCGGACGTTGTTCCAAGCCGAGCGGAAGCCGGACTTGCGGTAGTTGTGCTGCTGCTCGACCACCCCGTCCAGCCCGACGAGCCGCCCGTCGAGCCGCTCCATGCCGGCCTTCCACAACCGGATCCCGTACCCCTGGCCGCGCACGTCGGGGCGGGCGATGTAGAAGCCGATGAAGCCGAATCCGGCGCCGTACCGGACGGCCGAGATACAGGCGACGGGCTCCCCGCGGAGCCTCCCGACGAGGAATCCGCCCGGATCGGCGACGGCGAACGCGAAGCGGTCGGAGTCCCCGGGGTTCCAGCCCTCCTCATCGGCCCAGTCCCGGAGCAGCGCCATGTCGGCGGCGCTCGCGCCGTTGATCTCGAGTCCAGCGAGTCCTGTCATGTCCGCTGTTGTACCAGATCCGCCCCTGCGGTCCGCGTGGGCTCAACCACCCGTCAGGAGGCGGACGAAGGCCCCGCGCTCGGCCTCCCGGTGCAGATCGCTCACCTGCCCGTCGCCCACCTCAACGACCCGCCAGACCCCGTCAGCGCGCAGCGCGAGGTCCGTGGTGACGAAGGCGCAGCCGAGCTCCGCGACGGCGGCGCGCACCGGTCCGAGGTCCGGCGCCGCGGCCTCGGCGTACGGGCTGTCGGGGTGGGCGGTGACCAGCCGGGGTTCGCCGTCGCGCCACCAGACCCGCACTTCGGTGGCCACGCCCTCGGCCGCCGTGAACGTTTCGAAGGCACGCAGCACCACCCCGCCGGTCAGGTCCTCGCCCTGGAGTTCCACGAACCGGTTCACCACGCGGTGGACGGCGGCCCGGTCCGCGAGGTCGGGGAGGTGGCAGGCCTCGGCCCACTCGTGTTTGCGGGACTTGACGTAGTCCTTGACGATGCCGGCACGGGACGGCAGGGCCGCGGCGGCGTCCGCGAGCCGGTCCGGCTCCGGTGTCCTCCCCGGGGGTGTCGCCAGCCAGCGGCTGGGCGGGGTCAGCCCGGCGAACGCCTCGTACCAGCCGGGGAGTTCGTGAGCCCGCCGGTACGCGTCCGGGGTGACGCGGAGTGCGCTGCCTCGCTCGCGCAGGGCGGCGTCGAGTTCGGCGTACCGGCCCGCCGGAATCATCCAGCCCCGGTACCAGAGCGCCCCCGCCCCGGTGGGCACCCCGGCCACGGCCCGGCCGGCGTCCCCGGCGAGCAGCGCGTCGTGGTCGATGAGCCCGACGCCGCCTCCAGTGGCGCGCACCGCGCGGGCCTCCTCGGCGAAGTGGGCGTCGGGGCGGCGCCCGTTCAGCGGATCGGAGCAGTACAGGACGGTGGTCTGCATGCCGTCACCCTACGGACGTCCGCGCGGAACCGGCCCCGGATTCACCGGCGTCCCACCGGAATGATGTGATCGCCACAGGAACCGGAATGCCGGGGTGCCGGAATCGGAGCCGGCCGGAGAACGGGAGGGCGTTCGTGCTCGGGATGGGTGAGCTGGTCGCGGGCTGGCGGGAGGCCGGCGTCGGCGAGGGCATGACGCTGATGGTGCACGCCTCGCTGTCCGCGCTCGGACGGGTGGACGGGGGCGCCGCGACGGTGGTGGCGAGCCTGCGCGAGGCCGTGGGTCCGGCCGGGACGGTGGCCGTTCCGGCCTTCACCTGGGAGGTGGCCGATCCCGACCCGGAGCACGTGGGCCTGCCGGACGCGGCCGTTGCGGAACGTCGGGCCGCGGTTCCGCTGTTCCACCCGGGAATGCCGGTCACGCGTGCGCTCGGCGCCGTACCGGAGGCCCTGCGGTCCCTGCCCGACAGCCTGCGCAGCGGGCACCCGCAGGCTTCGGTGGCCGCGGTGGGCGCCCACGCGGCCGAGGTCACGGCGGGGCAGTCGCTGGGCTTCGCACTGGGTCGCACCTCCCCGTTCGGCCGGCTGCACGACCTGGGCGCGCACATCCTGCTGATCGGGGTCGGCCACAACCGGAACTCGTTCCTGCATTACGTCGAGTCCCTCGCGCCCCGCCCCCGGTTGCGGGTGCGGCGCTTCCCGATGGAGGTGGCCGGCGAGCGGGTCTGGATCGAAACCCCGGACGTGGGCAACGACAACGACACCCACTTCCCCGTCGTGGGACCCGACTTCGAACGGCACGCGGGCATCCGCCCGTCGCGGGTCGGCGGCGCGGTGTGCCGTCTCCTGCCCGTCCCGGCCCTGGTCGACTTCGCGGTCCCCCGCCTTCAGGAGCTGCTGGACGCAGACGGGGGCGCGGACGCGGGCTCGGACGCGGACTATGCGCGCTAGCCGAAACCCCGTGGAGAACACCGCCCGGGCTGCCTAGAGTCGGCCCCATGGGAAAGCCGCTCGTCGCAGTGTTCAGTGGGGCCGGGATGTCCACCGATTCGGGGATTCCCGACTACCGGGGGCCGCAGGGGTTGTGGCGCCGCGAGCCCGACGCCGAGAAGCTCGTGACCTACGCCCCCTACATGGCCGATCCGGAGATCCGCCGCCGATCCTGGCTGATGCGCGCCGAGATCGGGGCCCTGGGGGCGCGGCCGAACGCCGCGCACCTCGCCGTCGCCGATCTGGAGCGTGCCGGGATCCCGCTGCGGGTGATCACGCAGAACGTGGACGGGCTGCACCAGCTCGCCGGGACCTCCGCGCGGAAGGTGTTCGAACTGCACGGCACGGCCCGGGCCGTGGTGTGCACGGCCTGTCGTGCCCGTACCGGTATGGACGAGGCGCTGGCCCGGGTCGCCGCCGGGGAGCCGGATCCGGCCTGCCTCGCGTGCGGCGGGATCCTGAAGGCGGCGACCGTGATGTTCGGGGAGCGGCTGGACCCCGAGGTGCTCGCCATGGCCGTCGCGGTCGCCAAGGGGTGCCAGGTCTTCGTGGCCGTGGGCTCGACGCTCCAGGTGCAGCCCGCGGCCTCGCTGGCCGGGATGGCCGCGGAGGAGGGGGCCCGCCTGATCATCGTGAACGCGGAGGAGACCCCGTACGACCCCCTCGCCGACGAGGTGATCCGCGAGCCCATCGGGACGGCTCTGCCCGCCCTGCTGGCGCGGATCGCCTCGGACGGCGCGCTCCTCTGACCCGGCCGGGGCCCGCGCGTCGGGCCCCGGCAACCCACGCCCGCGCCGGCCCCGGTCCCGGCCCCGGTCCGTATCAGCCCGCGTCGGCCGCCCGCCGCATCTGGGCCACGTCGAGCTTCTTCATCTTCATCATCGCGGCCGTCGCCCGCGCGGCCCGCCCCGGGTCGGGGTCGGAGATCAGCTCGATGGTCCCGGCCGGGATGACCTGCCAGGACAGCCCGAACTTGTCCTTGACCCAGCCGCAGGCGGATTCCGCACCGCCGTCGGCGGTCAGCGCCTCGTAGTAGTAGTCGGCCTCGGCATCGTCGGCGCAGTGGATCTGGAAGGAGACGGCCTCGGTGAAGGGGAACTGCGGGCCGCCGTTGAGCCCGACGAACCTCTGGCCGTTGATCTCGAATTCGACGACCATGACCTCGCCCGCCACGCCGCCGCTGTGCTCGGGACGAAGGCCCACGCGGCCGCGCTTGCCGTCCTTGAAGACCGACAGGTAGTAGTCGGCGGCGGGCTCCGCCGCACCGTCGAACCACAGGCACGTGGTGAAGGGGTTGCTCGCCATGACTGCCTCCAGAGTGTGCGGGGTGGGGGGAATCCGTCCCGCACATACAGACCGGCCCCGGCCCCGAAACTCATCGGTGGGGCCGGGACCGGTCCGTATCCAGTCTGGAATGCACTCCTGCGGGTTACATCTCGAGCATGCGATCGACGATCCGCCGGGCCGCCTGACCGTCGTCCAGGTCACAGAACTCTTTCCGGAACGCCGCACGCGCCTGCGCGTACTCCGCACCCACGGCGTCCACGTTCCGCACGGCCTCGATCAGGCTCGCCGAATCCCTGAGGAGCGGGCCCGGGGCCTTCTTCTCCAGGTCGAAGGTGAACCCGCGCAGCGTGTCCCGGTAGTGCTCCAGGTCGTACGCGAAGAGCAGGACCGGCCGGTCGGTGTGCGCGAAGTCGAAGATCGCGGAGGAGTAGTCCGAGATCAGCACGTCGGCGACGAGCAGCAGGTCGGTGGCGTCGGGCCAGCGCGACACGTCGACGACGAACCCGTCGCGGACGCCTTCGCGCACCTGCTCGGTGACCTTGTGGTGGCCGCGGATCAGCAGGACGTGGTCCTCGCCGAGCTCGCGGCGGGCCGCGTCCAGGTCGATCTGCAGGTCGAGCTTGTAGCCGGAGGTGACCGTCCAGCCCAGGCGGTTCTCCCGCCACGTGGGCATGTACAGGACGACCTTCTTGCCCTCCGGCAGGCCGAGCCGCCGGCGGACCTCCGCGATCCGTTCCGCGTCGGGCCGCACCAGCGCGTCCGTGCGCGGGCTGCCGGACTCGATGACCTCGCCGCCGTAGCCGAGCGCCCGCTTCAGGACCGGGGTGGCGTACGAGCCCGGGGAGGCGAGCAGCGACCACTGCGCGCTGTCGTGCTCCAGCGCGTCCAGCACCTCGGGGCTGGTGTAGTAGTCGTGCATGAAGTCGTGGCCGATCTGCTTCAGCGGCGTACCGTGCCACGTCTGCACGACGGTCTGGCCGGGACGCCGGCGGAAGGCGCGCGGCACGCTGTCGTTGACCACGTAGTACCGGGCCCGCGCGAGCACGTCCCAGGATTCGAGGCTGTCGTACTGGACCGCGCGGGCGGTCTCCGGGACCTCGGCCCGGCCGTCGCGCACCAGCCAGACGTGTTCCAGCTTCTCGCCGCGCCGCAGGAGTTCCTCGTGGATGGCGCGCGGCGAGTCTCCGGCGCCGTGCCCCTGGAAGGCGTCGTAGACCACGATGTCCTTGACCGGGAGGGCGCTCTGCGCCGGGTACGTCACGTCGCGCGCGATCCGCTGCGCGTAGCGCGAGCGGTCGTGCGGGCTGATCATCGGGTCGGCGATCAGGGCGACGCGGTCGTAGAGGCGGGATTCGACCCGTATCCGGCGGCCCCGGGCCGTGACGGCGTGGGGTCCCGCCTGCAGGGCGGTCGGGGCGAACTGCAGCGGGGCGCCGCGGTCGACGCCGAGCAGGCCGGCGGTGGCTCCGCCCCGGGAGACCGGGCGCAGCGTGGGCCACCAGCGGCCCTGCGGCAGCGGGGTGCGGCCGGCCCGGCTCTCGGGGAGCACCGGCTCGAAGGAGGCTTCGAAGGTGTCGCCGTCGCGGGTGACGGGGTAGCTGAACTCCAGGCCGGTGGGGTCGTGCAGGACCAGCTCGTAGGGCTCGTCCAGGGGGGCGACGAACCGGCCCCGGAGCGTGAGCGCGCCGTCCTTGGCCTCGACGGTGTCGACCAGCGGTGGGGAGACCTGGACCGAGAGGGTCAGGTGTCCGGTGGTGCCGCGCTTGGCGAAGAGGGTCCGGCCGGGCTCCTCCCCGGGCAGCGCGAGGACCAGTCCGTTGAAGCCGGCGCGCTCGTCGTGCGCCAGCCGGTGCTCGGCGCCGTCGGCGCCGGTCACGGACAGGCTCCACGGCTCCGGGGTCCACTCGCCGGGCACGACGGGGGCGTCCGGGACGGCGGCCAGATCGGCCAGCGGCACGCGCGCGGTGAAGGGGATCCGGCCGCCGGCGACGGCGGGGGCGGTCTCCAGCGGGAAGGTGAGCACGGTTCGGGTGGAGACGTGCACGGCGCGCAGGGCGGCTCCGGCGCCGACCTCGGCGGCGAGCTCGCCGGTCACCTCGACGGCGTCGTCACCGGCCGGGCGGACGTCCAGGGCGCGGGCGCGGACGATCTCCACCTGGACGCTGAAGGTCCCGTTGGTGCTCGGGACGATCCGCACGTCCGGGGCGACCCAGTGCGCGGGCGGGTTCTGTCCGCTGTCGTGCTCGCCGCCCTTGAGCCGGGCCCGGTGCAGACCGCCGGCGCCGGTGACGGCCACGGAGGTGCTCCACACGCCTTCGTTCCACTTCCCGCCCGTCTGGAACGCGGTGGGGTCGATCACGGCCGTGAAGCCGGCCCAGTCGGCGTGGCGCAGGGCGAGGTGCGGGGAGTTCACGGTGGCCATCGGGGAGGCGACCGTACGGGTGGTGACGACGGTCCGGCGGCGCTTGCCGTTCTCGCGGAAGACCAGCATCTTGCGCGAGCCGAGGCGGCTCTCGGCGCCCAGGTGCCCGGGCAGGGCGTAGCCGCGCAGCAGCAGCTTGCCGTCGGCCCAGTGGGCCTGCTCGACGCGGCTGACGACGCGGCGTTCGCGCGGGCCGAGGGTGAGGACCTTGGCGGGGACCGGCGCCTTGAGGAACGGGTAGTCGGCCTGCGGGCGGGCCAGTCCCTTGACCGGCACGCTGTAGGTGAAGTCCCGCTGGTGCTGGACGAGGGCCACGAACTCCTCGATCCGGCCCTCCCCGGCGAGGTAGGCCTTGAGCCGGTCGGCGACCGTCAGGTCGGGCCACAGCCCGGGGCCGATCTCCCGGACGAGGCCGCCGGCCTCCTTGGCGAAGGCGGCACGGAACTCGGCGCCGGCCTCGGGAACGTACTTGTAGATGAGCGGGAGTTCCTCGCTCAGCACGTTGCGGTCGTAGTCGCGCAGGTAGCGGGTGTAGGCGGCGCCCTGCTTGCCCTGGAGTGCCTCGCGGACCAGGCGGACGGAGGTCACCCGGTCGATGACCGAGACCGGGTCGGTGGAGCGCTGGGTGATGGAGCGCTCGCCGGTTTCGCGGACGCGCCAGTGGTAGACGCACTCGCCGATGACGTCGACGCTCTTCGCGAAGTAGTGCGCGGGGATCGAGACGGGGGCGTCCTCGTAGAGGATGCCTTCCGGGTACTGGAAGGCGTGCTCGTCCCAGAAGCTGCGCCGGTACACCTTGTTCCACGCGGTGCGGTCGGTGACCAGCGCCGGGAACTTGGAGATGTGGGTCTTCAGCCGGGTCGCGGCGAAGGCGACGCGGTGGCCCCAGGACTGCTGCATGCCGACGGAGCGGAACCGCTTGACGTTGCCGGCCGCGAAGTCGGAGCCGGTCTCGTCGAGGGCGTCGATCATGCGCTGGTACGCGTACGGCGGCATGGTGTCGTCGCTGTCGACGAAGGCCAGGTACTCGCTGCCCGGGCTGACGTGGCGGGCGCCCACGTTGCGGGCGGCGCCGAGTCCCGCGTTCTTCTGGAGGACCAGCCGGAAGCGGTCGTCGCGGTCGACGAACGCCTGGGCGAGTGCCGCGCTGCCGTCGGTGGAACCGTCGTCGACGAGCACGACTTCGAAGTCGTCGAATGTCTGTGCTGCGATGGACTCCAGGCACTCGTCGAGGTAAAGCTCGACGTTGTAGACGGGGACGACGATACTCAGGCGCGGGGGCATGGGCGGCGAGTTCTCCAGCTTACTAACAATATTGATGATCAGCCGATTACAGCATCTTACTCTGTAACGAGATGATAAAATCCGGCCATCTCGGACATTGGTGAGAAGCCGCCGGGGCGGGCGGCCATGAGTTCTGCCGCCCGCCACCTCGCCGTCATCGGATCAGACTTCCAGCTCTGCCTCGATCTTCTTCAGCTGGTGCCGGGCCATCGCGAGGTTGGCCCGCGTCTTGTCGAGCGCCAGGTAGAGGAAGAGCCCCGCGGAGCCCCGGCCCTTCAGGAGCCGGATCAGGTGGTACTGGCTTCCGAGGGTGATGAGGATGTCCTCGATCTCGTCCTTCAAGCCGAGCATCTCCATCGTGCGGAGCTTGGCCCGCACCACGTCGGTGTTGCCCGCGGCTGCGACCGTGAGGTCGAGTTCCTTGCCGCCGCCGATGGTGCCGAGGGCCATGCCGCTGCTGCAGTCGACCAGGGCGACGCCGAGCACGCCGTCGATGCTGGTGGTGGCTTCCTTGAGCGATGTCTCCACGTTGGCCATGGGGGTTCCTCTTTCTTTTCGGTGTCCTGAGCGTTTTGTTCGGTCGGTACGGATGTACGTGGTCGAGGGGATCAGGCGCCCTGACCGGTGCCGGGGCCCGCGCCCGGGGCCGCCCCCGGAGCCGGGCCGCGGCGGCCGAGGCTGTGATCGATCAGCTCCGCTATGCGCAGGCTGGAACGGCGGGCCTCCAGGTGGAGCCGTCCGACGTTGACGCGCGGCTCCGCGATCAGGGTCAGCACGGCCGCATCGCCCGCCGCGTAGGTGGCGACGTAGCCGTCCTCTCCGCGCACGAGCAGCTCGCGGAACCCGCCCTGCCCGGTGCAGTCGCTGAGCCGCTGGGCCACCCCCAGGGCCGCGGCGGTCAGGGCCGCGACGGATTCCGCCTCGGTGGCGGCGCTGTCGTGGGCCAGGACCAGGCCGTCGACGCTCGCGGCGAGGGCCCCGCCCAGCTGCGGGACGCGGGCCCGCAGCCGCCGGAGCTCGGCGAGTATCTCGGCCTCGGCTTCGGCGGGCACCGTACTCATGTCGGACCTTCTCCTTTCGGACTGCCGCCGCTCGGAACGGTCGCCGCGCTGGGCGGCTCGCAGCGGGAGCCTCACAGGCTTGCCTCCAGTGCGTCGCGTAACCGGCGCAGCAACGCCACGTCCGGGGACTGCGCCTGCGTCATCCAGTCGGGCAGCGGCGTCTCCGCGGCGGCGGCGGGTGCCGGCGCGTGCGGGGTCTCGACCAGCCCGGCCGCCGCGAGGCGTCGTACGTCGAGCAGGGTGTGGAAGGCCGGCCGGCCCAGCACCCAGGCGAGGTCCGCCGGTGTCCGGACCCCGTCGGCACGGTCGAGCAGGATCCGCTGGCGGGCGGTGACGGTCTGCCCGGGGGCGGCGGCCCGCGGTACGACCGGGGAGGTGTCCAGCAGCGGGTAGGGCCAGACCGCGTCGAGCAGCTCCCGGCGGCGGCAGGTCTCCCGCTCGACGGCGGCGGCGGGTACGGAGCGGACGGAGCCGATCCAGTGGGTGGCCCCGCGCCGGAAGCGGGAGGGGCCGCTGCCCGGGGAGAGCGCGAAGAAGGCGGCGTCGAAGATCGCGGCGAGGTGGCATATCTCCAGTTCGCCGCCTGCGAGCCCGCCGCTGTCGACGAGGAAGCGGGCGACTTGGCGGCGGGCGCCGGCCTCGTTGACGGCTTCGGTCCAGCGCTCGGGGGTGAGGCCCCCGCCGGTGGTGAGCAGGACCTCGAGTCCGGGGGTGGCCGGGCTCTCCGCGTGCACCACGCGGCCGTCCTCCAAGAAGAGGGTGCCGCGCTCGCGGAACAGGGCGCCGGTCGCCCGCTCGGCGGCGAGCCGGGTGAGCAGCGGGGAGACGGCAACGGTGGCAACAGCGGTCATTTCAGCACCAGTTCCTCGGCCAGGGCCCGGAGTCTGTGCCGGGCGAGCGCGAGGTTTCCGTCGGTCCGGTCGAGCCACAGGTGCAGGAACACGCTGCTGTCGAAGCTGGTCTCGACGAAACGGAGCACGTGGTAGCCGGTCCGGGTGGTGACGATCAGGTCCTCCACGGGCGGCCCGGCGCTGTCCTGCGCCTCGGTTCCGCCCGGGGCGAAGGACTCGTACTCGGCAGCCGCCCGGGCCAGCTCGGCGGTCTCGGCCGCGGTGGTCTCGTGGTCCCCCACCGGTGATTCCCCGGCGGTGCCGAGGGCCAGGCCGCTGCTCCAGTCGACCAGTGAGGCCCCCCTGGCACCAGGCAGGGCCATGGCTTCGAGCAGGCATTCGTCGATCCCGGGCACGCGGACTCCCCTCCCGGCCGGACCGTGCGTGGTGCACGGTCGTACGGCGCGACAGAAGGGAACTTACTCAACTTCCACAGTACGGAAGGGCGTTCTGGCATTTTCCGCTGGAACATGCGCGATGGCACGTGACAGCTTGGCCGGAACCCCACCCCTTTTGATCATTCTTTTGGATCGCGCGCCCCGAACGCCCCCCGCGGACCCGCCCGTCACGAAGCGAGCGGCAGATCGTCCGAGAGCCGGAAGGCCCCGCCCTCGCGCTGTACGTAGCCCTCGTGGCTGAGGGTGCGCAGCAGGTGGTACACGGTGGGCAGCGGGATTCCGGTGAGCCGGGACAGGCGCTTGGCGGTCGCCCCGCCCTCCGCGTACATCGCTTCCACGAGCCGCAACGCCCGCTGCACGGAACCGATGAGGGTGGGTGCGGTGGTGGTGGCGCCGCCCCCGCCTGCGCTGCCTGTGCTGCCTGCGCGGTCCTTCTGGCTGTGTTCGGTGCCCATGAGTGGTCCCCCTGCTCCGGTACGAGGCCTGGCAAACCCATCAAAGTCGCTCATGGAGCTCAAAACCAGCGGACTCGCGTAAACCTGAGCATAAGATCAACTAATGCTCGACCCCCGGAAACTGAAGCTCCTGGTCGAGGTCGCGCGCACGGGCACCATCGCGGGTGCCGCCCTCCGCGCCGACGTCACCGCCTCCGCCGCTTCCCAACAGCTGTCCGCGCTCGAACGCCAGGCCGGTTGTTCGCTGCTGGAACGCTCCGGTCGGAGCGTACGCCTGACCGCCGCCGGGCACACCCTGGTATCCCACGCCACCCGAGTGCTCGCCGAGATCGAGGCCGCGGAGGAGGCTCTGCGCGATATCGCGGGGCTGCGCGACGGCCAGTTGCGGGTCGAAACTGATGCTCGCCGTGCCCCCGCACGCCAGGCCGCCGCTCGACGGGCCGGTCAGGCCCGGCGAGTTCGCCCGTACGGGGACCGCAGCCCGGCGACCGAGTCGATGATCCGGCACCTGGCACGGCAGCTCGGCGGCTGAGCCTCCCGGCCGGGCCGTCAGATGCGGGCCGTCCGCCGGGGCCGGTCAGATGCGGGCCGGTGTCCAGCCTTCGATGTGCCAGGGCGCGCCGACGGTCAGCGCGTGCGGGGCGCCGGAGACGGTGAGGCAGGCCTCGCGCGGGGTGCCCAGTTCGAAGCTGAGCCGCAGGGAGCCGTTGCCGGTGACCTCGGCCGTGTTGATCCGGCACAGGGCCAGTTCGCCGAGGAGCGCCAGCGGATGTCCGGGGAGCATGCTGCCCGGGCTGGCGGAGACCCGGACGTCGCCGTCGGCGGCGATGTCGACCCGGACCGAGCCGAAGAGCGGCTGCTCCAGCCGCCAGGGGGCGTCGATGACGATGCGGGCTTCCGCGTCGGTCAGCTCGTCGTGGACGGTGAGGAAGGGCGAGGCCCGGCGCCGCTCTCCCGTCTCCAGGACGAGGGTTCCCTCGAGGTCCACGGGCAGGGGGGCCTCTCCGCTCGTGACGGGGAACGGATCGCCGTCCACGCGCAAGCACACCGGATCCAGGCAGTCGGGCGCCGCATCCACCACGGGCCCCGGCAGCGGGGGCCGGTCGGTCACCTCGCCCCAGAGGGCGGGGACGGCGTGGCGCAGCACCGCGTCCGTGACCTCGTCCGCGACGCGGGCGGCGGTGCGCTCGTCGGTGATGCTCCACCAGTGGTCGTGCGGATGGCCGAGCAGGCGTCCGATCCTGGCGTGCCAGCCGACGGGGCCGATGCGGTTGGCGCTGAGCCGGGTCCCGAGGGCCGGTCGCAGCCGCCGCAGGGCCTCGTGTTCCTCGTACGGAACCGCGCGCAGGTTGACGGTGAACCTGCACTCGGCGGCCCCGGACGAAGCGCTCCGCTGGAAGCCGAGCAGCGCGTGGTCGGGTTCGGCGGCGCGGAGCCGGTACTCCAGCCCCGTGCCGGTGAAACCCGCGTCGCGCAGCGCTGGGGCGATCCGCTCGCGCAGCGTCTGGTGGAACAAGTCGGTCGCGTTCACCCTCGTAGTGTCACAAGACGCCCGCTCCCCGACCAAAACCGTCCATCCCCGGGCGGCCACGGAGGCCGGCCCGGTCCCCTCTATCCTGCGCGGACCGCGGATCACAGCAGGTCCGCGGCGGGGAGGGGATCAGCGGACATGGAAACCGTGAGGCAGAACGTCGGGGCGACGGACGCCCCGGGCGTGCGGCCGTGCCCGGAGTGCGGGACCGAGGTCACCTTGCACGCGTGGTACGTCACCTGGTGCGCAGCCTGCGACTGGAACGTGGACCCGGGCGCCCCGGATCCGGAGCGGGGCCGCCTCGCGAAGGTCCGGCGGCGCCTGGCTGCGCGTCACGGGGAGCAGTTGGCGGAGGAGATCGAGCGGGGCGGGAGCGGGGCCGGGCGGGGCGGGGCGGATCGGTCGACCGCCCTGGCCTTCGGGCTCGCCCTGCTGGTGCACGGGGTCACCGCGGGCCTGTTCCTGGCCGCGGCCGTGCTGATCATCGGCGGGTGGCACACCGGCATCCAGCCGGTGCTCGGCGTCCTGCTCCTCGTGGCCGTGGCCCTGCTGCTGCCCCGGCCGGGCCGGCTTCCGAAGGGGCCGCCGGTTCTGTTCCGGGCGGAAGCCCCCGGACTCTTCGGGCTGATCGACGAGGTGGGGGCCGCCGTCGGGACGACGGGGGTGGACGCGGTGGTCGTGGACGCCTCCGTCAACGCCGGGGTCCGCACCTACGGGTACCGAGGCCGGCGCGTGATGTTCCTGGGCCTCGGGCTGTGGGAGATCTTGACGCCGCAGGAGCGCGTGGCCCTGCTGGGACACGAGCTCGGGCACTTCGCGAACGGCGACGTCCGCTCCTCGTTCGTGGTGCACGGGGCCCTGCGGTCCCTGGTCGAATGGCACTCCGTCCTGAGCTCGGTGAAGCACGACAACATCATGGACTGGTTCGTGAACGCCCTGACGTTCCTGCCGCGCTGGGCGGTCTACGGGCTGATCCACCTGCTCGACGGCCTGAGCCTGCGGGCTTCGCAGCGTGCGGAGTACATGGCCGACGCCGGCGCGGCCCGTGCCGGTTCCAGCGGGGCGGCCGTCACGCTGTTCGACCGGCTGCTGGTCAGCGAAGGCGTCGAGGCACACCTGCGGCGCGAGTCGATGGCGGCGGCCCGGGCGGGCGGTGGGTCCGGGGGCCGCGAGGTGCGCGAGGCCGCCGAGCGGGAGCTGTGGGAACGGCTGGCCGCGCGGATCGGCTCCGTCCCCGAGAACGAGTACGAGCGGCTGCGCCGGGTCTCGGCCCGGCGCGGGCACAGCGTCGACGACACCCACCCGCCGACCCACCTGCGCCGGCGCTGCCTGGCCTCGGCCGACCCGCGGCCCGCCCTCGTCGTCTGCGACGGGCCCCGGGCGCAGGTGGTCGCGGCCGAACTGGCTCCGGCCCGCGCCCTGCTGGCCCGGCGGGTGATCCGGGACCACGCCGGCTGACGGGAAGCACCCCTACTGCGTGCAGGTCACGTAGGCCGGGAGCGGGGTCTCCTCGACGAGGCGGCGGGGAAGGGACAGCGCGAAGCGGTGTTCCAGTACGGCGAGGGTGAGGCGGTCGCGTTCCCCGTACGGTTCGTCCTCGGGGCGGGCGTAGCAGCCGTCCGGGGTGAGGATCTTGGCCTCGACCAGCTCGGGCAGGAGGAAGTCGGGCCGGTGGCCGCCGCGCCAGTGCTCCTCGCCGATGCCGAAGCAGCAGACCAGCTCGCCGTCCCGGGCGTACGCGAACTGCTTGGGCGGGTGATCGGGCTGCGGGTCGAGGTACACGGCCTCGGCCCCGGAGCGGGAGACCTCCGCGAGGCGCTGCGCCCCGGCGGGCACTCCGTGTTCCACGGCGAAGGACCAGCCGCCCCAGCTCCCGACCCGGGCCACCCCGTCGCCGTCCACCGTCTCGGTGACCATGCTCCACGCGTCGATGGCTCCGAGCGGCCCGGGGTGCAGGTCCGGCAGGGCGCCGAGCCGGGCGGCCAGTTCCTCGGGGCCGATGCCCCGGGCGAAGGTGAGGCTGACGTACCAGGCGCTCCAGTCCGCCAACCACTGGATGCCGCCGTCGCAGCCGCGGGCGCCGTCGGCCGCACCCTGCCCCGTGATGTCCGCCATTGCCACGGTTTCCTCCCGCGATCCCTGCGATCCCCGCGATGCGAGCCGGTGCCGCCGGTCCTGCCGGAACCGGCCCTACCGGCACGATAGTCAGTCGGCGGGACCTTCCGGGAGGAGGCGCTCGACCATGGTGTCGATGAGCCCCTCGACCCCTTGGGGGGACTGGGGGTCCAGCAGTCCGGGCACGGTCAGGTCGTCGACGATCAGCCCGAGCATGGCCAGGTAGATCAGGACCACGCCCTGCCGGTCCCCCGGCAGTCCCGCCTCCAGGTGCCAGGCGATGTTCGCCTCCAGTTCGGCGCCCTGGAACCCGGCCAGTGCCTCCTGGAGTTCGGGCCGTCTGGTGGCCTCCAGGCGCAGTTCCAGCATCGCGGTGTGGACGCTGCGCTCGCGGCGCATGCGCTCCAGGAGCCGGCGCAGCAGCACCTTCGTGTCGAACGGGCCCGTCAGGTCCGCCGGATCGGGGGTCAGCCGCTCGCGGGTGCGGTGCAGGATCTGCACGAGGAGCTGGGCGCGGTGGGCGAAGTAGTTGGAGGCGGTGCCGGTCGGCACCCCGGCCTCCGCGTCCACTGCGCGCAGGGTCAGCCCCCGTGAGCCTTCGCGGGCGAGGACTTCGATGGCGGCGTCGAGCAGCGCGGCGCGGCGCTCGGGGTTCTGGCGCATGGGTGGATCCCTGACCGTGTGGACGTGGCTGCCGGTATGACCGCCGCATATGCACTGCACGTGCAGTGCTTCGGACACGCTAGCGGACACCGCCTCGTCGCGGCCCTCCCCAGCGGCCCCCCGGACGTGCCACCCTGCCCGTCATGGAGCGGATCATCGGGGAGATACGCGAGGACCTGGACCGCCGGATCGCCGTGGCCGCCGAGCGGCTCGCCGACCGGTCACCGGCCGAGGACCCGGCCTGCGCCGTCTACGTTGCCCTGCTCGGCCGGGCCGCCCTGCGCGAGCGGGTCCACCAGCTGCTCCGCCAGACCGTCGACGGTCTGGTCCGTGCGGCCCGCGGGCTGCCGCCCGAGCTCGGCGAGGCCCGCGCCGACGGCGAGCTCCGCGCCCGGCAGGGGCTGCCGCTCGACTCCCTGCTGCGCCTCCACCGGCTCTGCGGCAGGCTGCTGTGGCAGGTCCTGACCGAGGCCGTCGCCGCCCACGACCGGGCGGCGCTGCCCCGGCTGCTGCCCGGGGCGCCCGCGCTGTGGGACGTGGTCGACCGGATGGCGGACGCGGCGGCCGAGTCCTACCGTCGGACCGAGGCCGTGCGCGGCGACCGCGAGCGGGAGCTGCGGGGCGCCCTCCTCGACGCCCTGTTCGACGACGGCGGTCCGGCGGGCCGGTCCGCCGAGTCGGCGCGGCGGCTCGGACTTCCGGAGCGCGGCCGGTTCGCCGTGGTGGTCCTCGATCCCGGGGACGGCGCGTGGGCGGCCCCGGCCGGCGCCCCGCGCGTGCTGTGGCGGATCCGCGCCGACGGGGAGACCGGCCTCGTGGAGCTGGGCGGGCTGCCGCTGACCTCCGTGACCGATCTGCTGGCGCCCCTCGGCTTACGGGCCGGGGTGAGCCCGGTGGTGGAGACGCCGGGCGAGCTGGCCGCGGCCCGCCGGCTGGCCGTCCTCGCGCTCCGCGCGGCGCCGGGGGCGGACGGTCCGCACACCGCCCTGCTGGACGAGCGGCTTCCGGCGGCACTGGTCGCGGCCGAGCCCGAACTCGCGGGCCGGCTGCGTCAGGTGGTGCTGGGTCCGGTCCTGGCGCTGGCTCCGGAGGACCGCAGGGTGCTGCTGACCACCCTGGGCACCTGGCTGTCCTGCCGGGGCTCGACCACGTACGCCGCCCAGCGGCTGTACTGCCACCGCAACACCGTCTCGAACCGGCTGCGCCGCCTGGAGCAGCTGACCGGCCGCTCGCTGGCCGATCCCGCCCACGTCGTGGAGCTGGCGCTGGCCCACACGGCGGTCACCCAGCGCCCGGCCGGGTCCCCGCCTGTTCCTGCGGGTCCCCCGTCCCCGCAGCTCCCTCCTCCGACGGTTTCGCGGACTCCAGCAGGAACGGCACGTCGATCACCGCGACCCCGGGCGTGAACAGCAGGCGCGCCTTGAGGCGCAGCGCGTTCTGGTTGTGCAGGGGCTGTTCCCACCAGTGCCCGACCACGTACTCGGGGATGACCACGGAGAGCATGTCCGTGCCCTCGGCGGCCGCCTGTTCCTGCACGTAGGCCAGCACGGGCCCGACCACCTCGCGGTACGGGGAGTGCAGCACCTTGAGCGGGATGCCCGGGTCGTGGTCCGCCCAGGCCTCGCGCAGCCGGTTCGCATCGTCCTCGTCGGCGGCCACCGAGACGGCCGTCAGGGTGTCGGGGCGCAGCCCCATCGCGAAGCCGAGGGCCTTGAGGGTCGGCGCGTGGACGGCGGCGACGAGGACGACGACGTGGTGGCGGGCGGGCTTGCGGGGTTTGACCCCGGGGGCGACGGCGACTTCCCGGGCCACCGTGTCGTAGTGGCGGCGCACCCCCTTCATCCCGATGAAGAGCAGCGGCATGGCGATGACGACGAGCCAGGCCCCGTGGGTGAACTTGGTGATGAGGACGATGACCAGGACCACGGAGGTCATGACGGCGCCGACCGCGTTGATGGCGAGCCGGCGGTGGATGTGGATCCGTTCCTCCTTGCGGGTCTCCGGGGAGGCGAGCTCCTGCTTCCAGTGCTTGACCATGCCCGCCTGGGAGAGGGTGAAGGAGACGAAGACGCCGATGATGTAGAGCTGGATGAGGCGGGTCAGCTGGGCGTCGAAGGCGACGATCAGGCCGATGGCGGCGAGCGCCAGCAGGACGACGCCGTTGGAGTAGACGAGCCGGTCGCCGCGGTTGAAGAGCTGGCGCGGTACGTACCGGTCCTTGGCCAGGATCGAGGCGAGCATCGGGAAGCCGTTGAAGGCGGTGTTCGCGGCGAGGATCAGGACGCCGGCCGTGACGGCCTGGAGCAGGTAGAAGAGGACGTGCCAGTCGCCGAAGGTGGCTCTGCCGATCTGTGCGAGCGCGGTGGACATCGGGGTTCCGGGGGCAAGGCCCAGCTCGGTCGGCTCCGCCGCCACGTGCACCTCGTAGTTCATGGCGAGGTAGGTGATCCCGGCGAACATGGTGACGGCGAGTGCGCCCATCGCGGCGAGGGTGCTCGCCGCGTTCTTGCTCTTCGGCTTCTGGAAGGCGGGGACGCCGTTGCTGATGGCCTCGACGCCCGTGAGCGCGGTACAGCCGGAGGCGAAGGCCCGCAGCGCGAGGAGCACCACCGCGAGGCCGGCGTAGTTGCCCTCGGCGGTGATCGGCAGCTCCGCGGATTCGGCGCGGATCGTGTCGCCGGTCGCGAGCCGGTAGGCGGCCACCGCGAACATCAGGTAGATGACAAGGACGAAGCCGTAGGTGGGGACGGCGAAGACGCGGCCCGATTCCCGTACCCCGCGCAGGTTCATGAGGGTCAGCAGCACCACGAAAGCCACCGACAGGGGGACTTCGTGGTCGGAGAGGGAGGGGATCGCCGAGGTGATGGCGGAGACCCCGGAGACCACGGAGACGGCGACCGTCATGACGTAGTCGACGAGCAGGGCGCTCGCAGCGGTGAGGGCGGCGGTCTGGCCGAGGTTCTTGGAGCTGACGATGTAGGCGCCGCCGCCGCCCGGGTAGGCGTAGCAGGTCTGCCGGTAGGAGGCGACGACGACCACGAGCAGGAACACGATGGCGGCGGCCGCGTACCAGGCGAGGTGGAGCAGCGCGACCCCGCCGAGGGCGAGGATCAGCAGGATCTCCTCGGTGGCGTAGGCCACGGAGGAGAGCGGGTCGCTGCAGAAGATCGGGAGCGCGAGCCGTTTGGGCAGCAGGGTCTCGCCCAGACGCGCGGTGTCGAGCGGTTCGCCGACCAGCACACGTTTCGCATTGATACGCCTCATTCAGGCATGATCAGCCAAAACCGTGGCGATTTGTCCCATATAGACCCTGTGTCATGGGGTGAACCGCCTACATCTTCGCCGCCGCGCTGCGGATGGCCTCCCGGATGCGGAAGTACGTGCCGCAGCGGCAGATGTTGGCGATCGCGTCGATGTCCTCGTCCGTGGGCGTGCTGGTCCGCTTCAGCAGGGCGACGGCGGCCATGATCTGGCCGGGCTGGCAGAAGCCGCACTGGGCGACGTCCTGTTCGAGCCAGGCCTCCTGCACCGGGTGCAGGTCCTCGCCGTCGGCCAGTCCCTCGATCGTGGTCACCGCCTTCCCCGCGCACGCGGAGACCGGCACCACGCACGGGCGGACGTCCACCCCGTCGAGGTGGCTGGTGCAGGCCTTGCAGACGTCCACTCCGCAGCCGTATTTGGGGCCGCGCACGTTCAGCATGTCGCGGAGCACCCACAGCAGGGGCAGATCGTCGGGCGCGTCCACGGTGACGCTCTGCCCGTTGACGGTGAAGGTGTGCGAGGGCACGGTTCGGCTCTCCTGGAGGTCGTCTCTTGGGGATGTTGCCGGTCAGGTCCAGACGGCCTAGCGCGGGTAAGGGGTGAAGTCGACGTCGAAGTCGAGGGGGAAGCTGCGCGGCTTGGTGCCGGTGGCCCGGGCGTAGGCGTTGGCGATCGCACCGACGGCGGCGGGCAGGCCCAGCTCGCCGGCCCCGCCGGGCTCGGTTCCGGTCGCCGGGAGCACGAAGACGCGTACGTCCTTCGGGGTGTCGCGCTGCTGCGCCCAGTGGAACTGGCTGTAACTGCCTTCCAGCGGGAGCCCCTTGTCCAGGTGCAGACCGGCCTTCAGCGTGGTGGAGATCGCGTCGGTCAGACCGCCGATCATCTGGGCCTCCAGACCGCGCGGATTGACGGGCAGGCCCACGTCGACGGCGATGACCGCCTTCGTGACGCGGATGTGCTCCGGATCCCTGGTGTCGATCTCGACCAGGCAGGCCGTCCGGGACTTGTACTCCTCGTGGAAGGCGATGCCCTGGGCGCACCCGGACGGCATGGCCCGGCCCCAGCCCCCTTCGGTGGCCGCCTTGTCGAGCACGGCGCGCTGCGCGGCCGTCTTCAGGAAGGTCCGGCGGAACTGGTACGGGTCCCGACCCGTCGCGGCGGCCAGCTCGTCCACCACGATCTCCTCGGCCCCCCGGGTGTTCGCCGAGTACACCGACCGCCAGGACCCGGTGGGAACCCCGGTCGGCACCTCGGTGAGCGCCTGGGTCGTGAGCCCGAAGTGGTACGGGGACTTGATCGTGGTGAGGAACAGGGTCTGGGCGAGGGTGGCGTTGCCGATGCCGAGCGGGAGGCCGGCGGCGGTGGCGGTGATGATCTCGCCGAGTCCGTGCCGGAAGTCGGTCTCCGCGGCGGCGACCCGGTGTTCGAAGCTGAGCACCTCGCCCAGCAGGTGCGTCGCCCGGATCTTGTGGTGGGTGGCCGGGCGCATCCGGCCGTGCCGGGTGTCGTCCACCCGGGTCCACATCAGTCGGACCGGGCGGCGGCAGGCCTTGGAGATCCGGGCCGCTTCCAGGGCCGCGTCGAAGAACAGCCGGCGGCCGAAGGAACCGCCCGCCTGCACCACGTGGACGGTGACCTTGTCCAGGGGCAGGCCGAGGTCGGCGGCGATCGTTTCGCGGGCCACGATCGGCGACTTGAGCCCGGACCAGATCTCGGCGCGGTCCTCGCGCACGTCGGCGACGGCCGAGTTGGTCTCCATCGGGGCGTGGCTGACGAAGGCGAAGTCGAACTCGGCGTCCACGTGCGCGGTGAGCAGCGGCGGCACGAGCAGCGGCGGGGTGGCGGCGCGCAGCTTCGTCCGCACGGCAGCGTCCGAGAGCTGGTCGGCCGGGCCCGGGCCCCAGGTGACCTGGAGCGCGGCCTTGGCGTTGAGGGCCTGCCCGAAGGTCTCGGCGACGACGGCGACCCCGGTGGCGACGGTGACCACGTGCAGGACGCCGGGCATGGCCCGGACGGCGTCGAGGTTGGCGACGGAGCGGACGCTGCCGCCGAGCGTGGGCGGGCGGCGGACCACGCAGGGCTTGGCCCCGGGCACGTCCAGGTCGAGGGTGTAGCGCTGGGCCCCGGTGACCATGGCGCGGGCATCGATCCGGCTGGTGGGCTTGCCGACCAGGGCGTGCTTCGCCGTCGGCTTGGGGGTGGCGCCGAGGACGATCAGGGCGGGCTCGGCGGCGGCCGCGGCGAGGGAGCCGTAGGTCGCGGTGCGGCCGTCGGGGGCGCGGACGGCGCCGTTCGCCGTGATCAGGGTCGACGCCGGGAGGCTCCAGCGCACGGCGGCGGCCGCGACCAGCCGGGCCCGGGCGGTGGCGGCGCACTGGCGGACCGGACCGTAGAGGGAGCGGATGGAGTTGGAGGATCCGGTGAGCTGGTTGAAGAGCAGCTCGGGGCGCGCGTCGTCCAGTTCGACCCGTACGGCGGCCAGCGGGGTGTCCAGTTCCTCGGCGACGAGCATCGCCACGGCGGTGGTGAGCCCCTGGCCTACCTCCTCGCGCGGCAGCCGGAAGCGAATGGTTCCGTCGGCCTCCACGACGAGCGCGAGCAGGGCCGAGGTGGGGGCGCCCGCCAGGATGAACAGGTCGCCGAGGTCGACCAGGTCGGCGGGGGCGGGCAGGGTCGGGATCACGGCCTGCGCGGGCTGCGGGGCGAGGAGGTCGGCTCCGGCGCGCGTGACGAGGGCGAGGGTCGGCGCGGCGATCAGATAGGTGAGGAAGGACCGCCGGCTCTGCCCATCGGTCGGCGCATGGCTCTGCCCGGTCATGTCGTTGTGTCCCCACCCTGCACGCGGCCCGCCTCAGCGAGCCTCCCCGGCTCATTACCGGCACGTAGAGTAGCCATTCGGGGGTGCTGGGGGAAGCCTGGATCACACCCCGGGCGGAATATCGGACATACCGTCACCCGGGGCCACGATCACACTGCACGGGCGGTCGGATCCGCCCTCTCGCGCGGCCGGCGCGGCCGAGGCCCACGGGGTCCTTCGTTCGGGGGGCGCCGGCCCGGTCGTGTTGATCCGGGTCCTGCGTCGTCTTTCGCCAATACGGCAGCGGGCGGGCCTCGTACACCTCGGCCGTACGATCGATCGCCCTCGTCCGCACGGCCGGTTTCCGGCCGTGGTCGGACGGGGGAAGGAGCACGGCTGCGGCACGGCTACGGCACACCGTGCACGCCGGGTGCGCCCGGGCCCGCCACGCATCCGGTGCGATCCGCCCGGCACCGGTCACGGAGCGACGGCCCGGGAACGACAAGGGCCAACGGGGTTCCGCCGCCTGCCAGTCGACAGGGGCTGACTGGATTCGTTCGCACGCTCCAGGAGGGCCGGAAGGCCTCAGGCATATGCCTGATGCAAGTCCGCCACGGATGTTGCCAAACGCCTTACAGGCCGTCGCTGGCTGTGCCACAGTCGTTACCGGCCCTTCCTTCAGAACCGGTCCCTCCTCAGACTTGGCCGTGCCGCGCCTGTATCGGAGTTCAGATGCCGTCCCACCTGTACGCGGACCGCCCCGCGCAACCCCCAGAGCCAGGGTCGGTGGACGCGCTGATCTCGCAGACCCGACAGCTCCGGGGCGAAGTCGACGCAGTCCGCCGCGATACCGTGGTCGACGACGACGACGCGCAGGGCCGCTGGCAGCGCGCACTGTGCGACCTCGCCGTCCACCACCTCGACGACATCCGCGCCCACCTCGGCCAGCTCAAAGAGGGACTGCCGCCCGCCTCGCCCGAGTCGGCCGCGCTGCCGCAGGCCGCCCCCGAGACGGGGGCCGAGGCCCAGCAGACCAGGGTCGGCAGTGCCGAGTGGAACCTGCTGACCGATGAGGTCAGTTGGTCCGACGAACTCTTCCAGATCTTCGGCCGCTCCCCCGAGGCCGGCGCGCTGCCCCTCGATGAACTGGGATCCACCCTGTTCTCCGAGGACCAGCCGCTGCTGACTGCGATGGTGACGGCCTGTCTGGTGGACGGCAAGCCGATAG
This sequence comes from Streptomyces sp. NPDC058289, assembly GCF_042880975.1. Taxonomy (NCBI): domain Bacteria; kingdom Bacillati; phylum Actinomycetota; class Actinomycetes; order Kitasatosporales; family Streptomycetaceae; genus Streptomyces; species Streptomyces sp. NPDC058289. Next base: position 8,938 of record NZ_JBHVYI010000055.1, on the reverse strand, counting down.
ACGGCGAGTTCCGCATCGTCCGGGCCGACGGCCGGGTCCGGACGCTGCACATGAGGGGCGAGCCGGTACTCGACTCCGACGGCTGCACGGCCTCCATGTGGGCCGTGCTGCGGGACGTGAGTGAACTGCGCCGGAGCCAGCGGGCGGTGCGCGAGTCCCGGGACTCGCTGCAGCGTCGGCAGGAGATCGCGCAGACCGAGCGCCGGCTGGCGGTCGAGCTGCAGGAAGCCGTGCTCCCCCCGTGGCGCGGCTCCCTGCGGTTCCCGCACGACAACACCAGGGCGCTGGACGTCGCGGCGCATTATCTGCCCTCCGCGACCAGCGCCCTCATCGGCGGCGACTGGTATGACGCGCTCGAACTCCCCGACGGGGACTCGATGCTGACCGTAGGTGACCTCACCGGGCACGGCGTGACCGCGACCTCCGGCATGGCGATGATGCTCGGCGCCCTGCGCGGGATGGCCATGGCGGGCATCGAGCCGGGCCCGCTGATGGGCTGGCTGAACCAGCTCCTGGAGACCTCCGTCCAGCCCGCGCTCGGATCCGCCGTGTGCTGCCGCTACGATCCCGCGCGCCGGGTGCTGTCCTGGGCGCAGGCCGGTCACCCCGCCCCGCTGCTGTTCCGGCGCGGCCAGGGCCGTTCACTGCTGCCGCCCGAGGGCGTCCTGCTGGGAGCGACCTCCGGAGCCACGTACGGCCAGGCCGAGGAGCGGCTGGAGGTGGGCGACGTACTCGTCCTGCACACGGACGGACTGACGCCGCGCAGCATCGAGTTCAGCAAGGCCGACGGGACCGAACGACTGCTGGCGCTGGCACCGCACTTCTCCGCCGCCCGGTCCGCGCAGGACTGTGTGCGCCTGGTGATCGGGGAGTTCGGCGAGGGCGAGCGCGAGGACGACGCCTGCGTACTGGTGGCCCGTATCGGCTCGTAGCGGGCGGTTCACGGGACTCGAGGCCGCGCCGGGAGGCGCGGCCTTTCTCGTCCCCGGACCCCGTCGGCCACCGGTCTCAGACCGATCGCGCCACGTGACTGTTCGGGAGGGCCAGCTTGATCTCTTCGCGGAGCTCCTCGATGCCGGCGAATCCGGAGTAGTGGCCGCTCAGCCGGTACATCTCGCGCAGCCGGTCCCATGTCCGGTGCGAGGAGGTCTCGTTCATCGAGACCAGCGCCAGGCGGGCGTAGCGGTCGGCCTGCTCCGGGTCGTCGGCGATGAAGCAAGCGGAGGCCATCGAGATGTAGTCGAAGATCTTCGAGCGCTGGTGGCCGTCGGCCCGCAACCGCAGGGCCTCCTTCGCGTGCTGCTGCGCGATGGTCGCGGCCGAGGGATCGTGGTCGGCGAGGGTACGGAAGGCCAGCGCCTGCATGCCGTGCAGATCGGCCTCGTCGAAGTGCTGCATCCAGGAGGGCGGCGGCACGTCGCCCGAGGTGGACACGAACAGGTCCTCGGCCTCGCCCAGGGTGCGGCGCATGGCCTGCCCCTTGCCGAGCGCTGCCTGCGCCCAGGCCTCGATGGTGTGGAGCATGGCGCGGGTCCGGGGCAGGGTCTGCTCGCCGGAGCCGGACTGCGCCAGTTTCATCAGGTCCAGGGCCTCGTTCGGCTTGCCCAGGTGGACCATCTGACGGGCCGCCCGGGAGAGCGCCTCCCCGGCGCGCGGCCGGTCGCCGCCCTCGCGGGCCGCGTGCGCGGCGATGACGAAGTACTTCTGCGCGGTGGGCTCCAGGCCCACGTCGTGGGACATCCAGCCGGCCAGGACCGCCAGGTTGGCGGCCACCCCCCACAGCCTGCGCTGGAGGTGGTCGGGGTGGTGGTACGCGAGCATGCCGCCCACCTCGTTGAGCTGCCCGACCACGGCCTTGCGCTGGAGGCCGCCGCCTCTGGAAGCGTCCCAGGCGCGGAAGACCTCCACCGAACGCTCCAGGGCCTCGATCTCCTGGGAGCCGATGGGCGCGGCCTCGTAGCGGTCGTAGCCCGCGGAGTCGGCCTGGAAGGAGTCACCGTGGCGGTGCACGTCCTTCGCGCGGGCGGGGTCGGTGTGGAGCCAGTCGTGCATGGCATTGCTGAGGGCTGAGCCGGCGGTGAGCGCGGCACCCGCACTCATCAGACCGCGACGGTTGAGCATGAGGTCCATTCCCGTGAATTCGGTGAGGACCGCGGCTGTGCGTTCGGGCGCCCAGGGCATTCCGTCGGGGTTCTCCTGCTCCCCGTCCGACTGCTGTTTGGCGGTGCGCCGTTGTCGTACGAACCCGAGGTCCTCGATGGTCACGACACGACCGAGCCGCTCGGTGAACAGTGCTGCCAGTACCGTGGGCACCGGCTCGCGCGGGGTTTCCCCCATGTCGATCCAGCGCCGCACCCGCGAGGTGTCTGTGGCCAGCTGGTGGTGACCCATCGAGGCCGCCTGCCGGTTGACCATCCTCGCCAGTTCGCCCTTGGACCAGCCGGCCAGGCCGAACAGGTCGTTCAGACGGGTGTTTGGACCTTTGCTCACGTCAAGCCCCCAGGTTCTCGGCTGAGTTGACAGTAGCCCCCCGTCAGATGCCGAGCGACTATTCGCCAGGGTTCGCCAGGGCACGCAATGTGGTCCGCCACCCACGCCCGGGTGTCAGGTAGGAATGCGCCTCCCCGACCCGGTCACCGGCGGAACTCCCCAGGGTGATGCACGGGATCCGGCGGGGCGGCGTATGCAACTCGTCGGCGCACGAAGGGATCCGTAACGCCATGTACGTAGCCACGTCCTCCGTGTCCGCCCCGGTCCGGCCGCACCGCACGCTCCCCGCGGGCGGCGGCCCCTACCTCGAACCCGGCCGCCCCGCGGCCTCGGCGCAGGGCGCCGTACGGGCACGGCGGATGCCGGGTACCGGATCGCAGCCGCTCAGCGGAAGAATCGACCTGTCGGGTCCCCAGGGCGCGCAGTTGCGCACCGCACTCGCTTCCGTGCAGCGCATCTGTCCGGAGTTCGCGCCGGTCCAGGTACTGCGCCGCAGCGGCCGGTCGGTCCTGCTGGTGGGAACCACCGGACGGATGACGGCCGTCGCGAAGGTTTTACTGGATCACTCGCCCGAGTGGCGCGAGCGGTACCGGCACGAAATAGCGACGTACCGGACGTTCGTCCGGCACCGCCCGCAGGTCCGGGTGCCGCGGCTGATCGCCGCCGATCCGGAGAACTGCGTACTGATCGTCGAGCGGATGGCCGGCCGGGTCGCCGCGCTCCAGCGGCATCCGGTGGAGGCCCCGCCGCGGGCCGACCTGCGGGCGGCACTCGGAGCGGTGCGCCAGGTGAACGGCTGGCAGCCCGCCGACGAGCTGTTCGGGCGTCCGCTGGACTACGACCGGCGGATCGCCCGGGACTACCAGCTGGGCCTGCTGACCGACCGTGACTTCGGCGATCTGCAGAAGCTGCTGCACGGCGTGAAGATGTCGGGCAACCCCTGGCAGTTCAACCACGGCGACGCGCTGCTGTCGAACCTGCTGCTGTCCCCGACGGGTCCCGTCCTCCTCGACTGGGAGCACGCGGGTTGGTACCGGCCGGGCTACGACCTGGCCACCCTGTGGACGGTACTGGGCGACGCCCCGGCCGCACGGGCCCAGATCAGCCGCCTGGCGCAGGCTGCCGGTCCGGCCGCCCGGGACGCGTTCCTGGTGAACCTGATGCTGGTGCTGACCCGGGAGATCCGGATGTCGGAGACGGCCGTGCAGCGCTCGATGCTGGCGGCCACGCCGACCCAGACGCTGCCTGCGGGCGCCCAGTCCTCGGGCGAGGAGCAGCGCCTGCTGCTGCGCCGCCTGCACGACGACGCGGGCATGGCCCGCAGGGCGGTCCGCGCGGCGGTGGGCACGCGCTGACCCGGCCGCGCACCGCGCGGTCGCCCACGAAATCCCGTGCCGCACACACCCGGTGTGTGCGGCACGGGATTTCGCGCGTCCGGGCCCGGAGCGCAACCGGCGCGTATGCCTTGACTTCACATGATCCCCCGAAGACCTTTTCTGACTCAGCATCAGAATGCTGGATCCACCCCTCACTCCCTCTCCGCTGGAGCCTGCCCATGACCGCGAGAACCGCCTCCTCAGCGAGTCCCGGACCAAGCGATGCCCTCCCCTCCCGCCGGACGGTCCTCGCCGGGACCGGCGCCGGGGTGCTCGCCGCCACCGTGCTGCCGACCGCCGTCGCGCACGCGGCCGGTGAACCCGCGCTCGGCGAGTACGACGTCGTCGTGGTCGGCTCCGGGGCGTCCGGAATGACCGCCGCACTCACCGCGGCCAAGCGGGGCCTGAGCGTGCTCGTGGTCGAGAAGGCCCCGACCTTCGGCGGCTCGGCCGCCCGGTCCGGTGCCGGGATCTGGCTGCCCAACAACTCGGTGATCCTGGGCGCGGGCGTGCCCGACACCCCGGCGAAGGCCGCGCAGTACCTGTCGGCGGTGGTCGGCAACGGCTCCTCCGCGGACCGGCAGGCGGCCTTCCTCGCCAACGGGCCCCGGATGCTGGACTTCGTGATGGCCAACAGCCCGCTGCGCTTCCGTTTCATGGACGGCTACAGCGACTACTACCCGAACCTCCCCGGCGGGCTCCCGAACGGCCGCTCCATCGAGCCGGACCAGATCGACGGGAACATACTCGGCGCCGAACTGGCCCACCTGAACCCGGCGTACATGCCCGTGCCGGCCGGAATGGTGGTGTTCAGCCAGGACTACAAGTGGCTCAACCTCGCCGCCGTGAGCGCCAAGGGGCTCGCGGTGTCCACCGAATGCCTGGCACGCGGTACGGCGGCCGCGCTGCGCGGGCAGAAGCCGCTGACCATGGGCCAGGCCCTGGCGACCGGTCTGCGGGCCGGTCTGATCCGGGCCGGGGTCCCGGTGTGGCTGAACAGCCCGCTCGTCGACCTGGTCCAGGAAGGCGGTGCGGTCACGGGCGTGGTGGTGGAGAAGGAGGGCGTACGGGGCGTGGTGCGGGCCCGCAAGGGCGTGGTCATCGGCTCGGGCGGCTTCGAGCACAACGCGCAGATGCGGGCCCAGTACCAGCAGCAGCCGGTCGGCACCCAGTGGTCGGTGGGCGCGAAGGAGAACACGGGCGACGGGATCCGGGCGGGCCAACGGGCCGGTGCGGCACTGGCGTTGATGGACGACGCCTGGTGGGGTCCCTCGATCCCGCTCCCGAACGAACCGTACTTCTGCCTGGCCGAACGGACCCTGCCCGGGGGCCTGATGGTCAACGCGAAGGGCGCCCGCTTCGTCAACGAGGCCGCCCCGTACAGCGATGTGGTGCACGTGATGTACGAGAAGGACCGGGACGCGACCGGTTCGCACATCCCGGCCTGGCTGATCGTGGATCAGAACTACCGCAACAAGTACCTGTTCAAGGACATCCTGCCGACGATCGTCTTCCCCGATTCCTGGTACCAGGCGGGCGCGGCGAAGAAGGCATGGACCTGGGACGCCCTCGCCAACCAGATCGGGGTGCCCGCGGCCGCCCTGCGCTCCACCCTCAACCGCTTCAACGCGCAGGCGTGGAACGGCACCGACCCCGACTTCCACCGGGGCGACACCGCGTACGACCACTACTACACGGACCCCGGCGTGACGCCGAACTCCTGTCTGGCCCCGATCTGGGCGCCGCCGTTCTACGCCTTCAAGATCGTGCCGGGTGACCTGGGCACGAAGGGCGGCATCGTCACGGACGCACGGGCCCGCGCGCTGCGCGCGGACGGATCGGTGATCCGCGGCCTGTGGGCAGCGGGCAACGCGAGTGCGGCCGTGATGGGGCACAGCTATGCGGGGGCCGGGTCGACGATCGGCCCCGCGATGACGTTCGGCTACGTGGCCGCCAACGACATCGCGGACGCGTGACGCGGGCGGACTAGCCCTGCTGGAAGAGCTCGGCCGGGAGCGGCTTCAGCAGCGCGTAGAGGTCGTCCGTGATCGGCCGGTCCCAGCTCGCGATGGTGACCAGGACGTTGTCGCTGCGGTCGAACTGCACGCAGCTGATCCGGCTCTCGGAGAGCTTGACCTTCCGGACGATGAGGAGGTTGTCGCCCTGCATGACGGGGCAGTCCTCGGCACCGGTGACCTCGACGTCCTCGTCGTTCTCGAGGGCGTCGAGGAGCTGGGCCACCTCGAAGGGGACCTGGCCCTCGGAGAGGTCGCGCGCGGGGGAACCCTCGGGGAGGTTTCCGATGATCATCGCGGGGCCGCGTCCGCCGAACAGGTCGTAGCGGAGGAAGACACCCTGGCAGCTGCCGTCGGGCGCGGGCAGCAGCCCGGCCCCGAGGTTGCCCGGCCAGTCCCCCGGGTCCATGGCCAGGACGTCGAAGTCCGGGCCGGCGGGTGTGGCGGCGCGGTGGCGGCGGAGGAAGGACATGCCGCCATGGTACGTGCCCTGCCGCGTCCCGCGGCCCTCCACCCCCGACCCGCCCCCTGACCCGGGCTCCGGGTGTGCCGCTGCCCGGGGGCTGGGTAGATCCAGCCTCGCCGGCGTTTGAGGCGCGGGGTCTGGGGCGCAGCCCCGGGGAACGGGCGAAGGGCGGGTAGGGGACCCAGCCCCGCAGGGCCGACCCGGCCCCACCCGCCCACCCGCCCGCAGGCCTGTGCGCCCCCGAGACCGCTCAGCGGGTGGTGGCCGGTGCCGCTCCGGGCACGGACCCGCACGGCAGGGCGCCACCGCGGGCGAGCAGGGCCGTCGTGGCGGTGGCCACCAGGCCGTCCGCCCCGCAGGCCCGAGCCGCCAGGACCGCCCGGAGCAGGAGCTCCGCATCCCCCCGCTCCTCCCCCGGCGCGGCCGGCGCGAGCGCCGGCTCGTGGGCCGCCGGCGAAGCCGACAGGACCTCCACCGCCTCCTCCAGGAGGGCCGGGCGGTCCTGCGGCGAAGCCACCTCCGCGGCCACCCGCAGGGCCTGGCCGATGCCGGACGCAGCCCCGAAGGCACGGGCCCGGCGTACCGCCTCCTCGGCCGGCTCCCGCGCCCGCGCCGGATCCTCCGCGGCCACCGCGCGGGCCAGGTGGAGCCGCCGCGGGCACCGGGACGGGTTCTGGATGCCCCTGGGGGTCAGCCGCCGGTCCACGGCCTCGAGCTCCGCCGCTGCGGCCTTCGCCTGGCCGCGGGCCAGCAGCAGTTCCACGTGGACGGTCCGGGAGTCGGGGAAGACGACAGCCGCCGGGAAGGGCTCCCCGTACTCGTGTTCCCGGGACAGCTCCCAGGCCTCGTCCACCCGGCCCGGACGTTCGCGGTGAGCTCGACGGCCTCGAAGGGGTTGCCGGGGGTGACGGCCCAGTCCTCCCGGCAGAACGCCTCGTCGGCGTGTTCGCCGACGGCCTCCCGGACCAGGCCGGAGACGGCCTCGGCGGTGAGCGGGGCGAGGCTCAGCGGGCGGTGTCCCGCGCGGCCGGGCAGCGTACGGAAGGCCTCGGCGTGCGCGGGGAGTTCGTCGGGGCGGTGGGGGCCCGGGTCCGTGAGCTGGTCCAGGGGCTCGTCGACGGCGGTGAGCTCCGTGTCACGTTCGAACATCGTGCGCCGCTTGCGGGTCCGGCGTTCCGTCATGGCTGGTACGCCTCAGGCCTGTTCGGGGGTTCAGCGTACGCTCGCACACGCGCCCGGGAAGCCTGGTGCGGCACATGGAGATGACCTTCTTCGGCAGGCCGCCGGAAGGGGTACGGGCGGGCGGCTCAGCCCTGTGCGGAGCGTTCCGCGAGCGCTTCCAGGACGGCCACGGCCTCGGCGGCCCGGGCGGCGTCCACGAAGAGGTGGTCGTGGTGGTAGCCGGCGATGACGTTGCAGCTCAGGCCGTGTGCGCCGAGTTCGGTGGCGAAGGCGGCGGTGAGGCCGACGGCGTCGAGGGAGGAGTGGACGCGCAGGGTGATCCAGCCCGCGGTGTACGTGTACGGGAGTCCGGCCTCGTCGGCGTCCTCCTGGCTCAGCACGAGGGTGAGCCCCTCGGGTTCCAGGACGGAGGCGACGGGGGTGAGCCCGGCCAGGGCCTCCGGGTCGGTGTCTCCGGGGATGGTGCAGAACACGTACAGCCCGTCGTTCAGTTCGGGCCGCATTCCGCTCAGCAGCTTCCGCAGGTCGTCTTCTCCGCTCACGCCGCCACGGTACCCCTGGCCGGGCCGCGGCCGGTCCGACACCCCGGGGCGGTGCCCTCGAAGTCACCAGTACTCGGACCGGTCGGGCTCCGGGTCCGCCTCGCGCAGCCGCCGGTGCCACCAGGCGAGCGGGCGGCCGAGCCAGTCGGCACATCCGGAGTCCGGCGGGTCCGGGTCCTCGATCGTGCGGCGGCGGAACTCGTCGTCCAGGCCGCGCAGCACGCGACCGAGGGCGGTGCTGCCGACCGGCGGCAGCAGCCGGTGGTGGTCGCGCAGCTCGTCGCGGACGGAGGCGACGCCGGCGAAGGAGCACCCCGGGCAGTCGGCGCACGGGGAGGGGCCCAAGTAGAGGTGGCGGCCGGGGCGGCTCAGGAAGCCGCGGTACCTGGCCAGCAGGTCCGCGATCTCACCGGCCCGTCCGGGGCGGGCCCAGTGCACGGCCGCGGCCGCCTCGGGCGGCAGCCGGTCCACGGGCGGGAGCGCCCGCGCCCAGGCGGGCGGCCGCCGGTCCTCGTACGTTCCCCGTTCGGCGCGCAGCGCGCCGGGCCGTCTACGCGGCATCGCCCTTTCGGCGGGTGATCGTCATGGCGGCCATGATGCCGAGGGCCCTCCGGGTCCGGCAAGGGGTTTACGGGGGCCCGCGGGGGGCGCCGGATCCGAGCTCCCCGCCTGGCGGCGGCTCCCCACCGGGGCGGCGGCTCCGCGCCCGGTGGTGCGCCGCGTACACGTTCCGTCGGGAGACGGCCAAGGTCGTCTCTTTCGGATCTTGCCGGTCAGGCCCGCGTCGTCCGGTGCCGTGCCTCGGCGCGCTGCCGGGGCTCCCGCGTACTGGACGTACCCGGGTGCCCCGGCAGTGCAGCGAGGTGC